>JASFVZ010000225.1:0-4749 GCA_050049565.1 Chromatiaceae bacterium
CATCGACGCCGCGGTCACCGACCAGGGACCGCGGACCGACGGCAAGATCCAGCTGCGCGATGGGCGCTACAAGGCCTATGGGCAGGATCTCGACATCGAGCGCGGCGAGCTGCTGTTTGCCGGCCCCGCGGACAATCCGGACGTCGACCTGCGCGCCGCCCGCGTGTCGACCGACGGCTCGGTCACCGCCTATCTGGCATTGAGCGGCACGTTGCGTTCACCGAATCTCCGGGTCTATACCCAGCCCGCCAAGTCGGACGCCGAGGCGCTGGCCTATCTGCTGACCGGGCGCGGCCTGAACCGCGCGTCGCGCGATCAGCAGGTCGACATCGCGTCGGCCGCACTGAACCTCGGCCTGGCCCAGGGCGACCCACTGCTGAAGGGTCTCAGCGACCGGCTGGGACTCGACGAGTTTGCCGTCGAGGGTGGCACGAGCGGTCTCGAGGACGGCTCGCTGATCCTCGGCAAGTACCTGAACCCGAATCTCTATCTCGGTTACACCCAAGGCCTGTTCCAGCCCGAGGGGGCGGTCCTGCTGCGGTTGCGCGTCACCGAGCATATCGAGGTCGAGAGCCGCTCCGGCGTCGAACAGTCGGTCGATCTGTTCTACCGGATCGAACACGACTGACGCCGACTCAGGCAAACAGCTCGGCGAGACGCTGTCCGGGATCCGCCGCCCGCATGAAGGCCTCGCCGACCAGGAAGGCATGCACGCCGTTGCGGCGCATCAGCGCGACGTCCGCGGGCGCGTGGATCCCGCTCTCGGTGACCACCAGCCGATCGTCGGGTATCGCCGCGAGCAGATCGAGCGTGGTATGCAACGCGACGTCGAACGTCCGCAGGTCCCGGTTGTTGATACCGATCAGCCGGTTGTCGGTCGTCAACGCACGCTCGAGCTCGCCGCTGTCGTGCACCTCGATCAGCACATCCATGCCGAGCTCGTGGGCCAGGTCATTGAGCTCGTGCAGGCGGGCATCTTCCAGACAGGCCGCAATCAGCAGGATGCAGTCCGCACCGATCACCCGCGCCTCGATGACCTGGTAGGGGTCGACGATGAAGTCCTTGCGGATCACCGGCAACCGGCTTGCCGCACGCGCCTGTTGCAGGTTGAGATCGCTGCCCTGGAAGAAGTCGATATCGGTCAGCACCGACAGGCAGGCCGCGCCGCCACGGGCATAGCTGGCCGCGATCTCCGCCGGATCGAAGTCTTCCCGCAACACGCCTTTCGACGGCGAGGCCTTCTTGATCTCGGCGATTACCGCCGCATCCCCCTGATCGATTCGCGTCTGCAGCGCGGCAACGAAGCCACGCGGCGGATCGGCGGCGTCGAGACGCGCCTCCAGCGTAGCCTGCGCGACGGCAGCGCGCCGCGCGGCGATCTCCTGGCGCTTGCGCGCAACGATCTTCCTGAGGATATCGGGGGTGTCGGGCATGGCGTGCTCGGCGGACCGAAGGGATTGCGCCGTCGGTCAGAAACTCTGGGTGAGGACGACCAGGCGATCCAGCCGGTTGCGTGCCTCGCCGCTGGCGATCGCCGCATCGGCCTTGCTGACCCCGTCCTGTAGTGAATCGGCCAGTCCCGCGACATAGATCGCCGCACCGGCGTTCAACATCACGATATCGCGCGCCGGGCCCTGCTCGTTGTCGAGCACGCCGATGATGGTCTTGACACTGTCCTGCGGGTCGGCGGCCTTGATGGCCTCCAGCGAACTGCGCGCTATACCGAAATCCTCCGGCTGGATCGAAAAGCGCCGTACGCTGCCCGCCTTCAGCTCTGCAACCTCGGTCTTGTCGCTGACACTGATCTCGTCCAGCCCGTCACGTGAATGCACCACCATCACATGGCGACTGCCGAGCTTGCGCAGCACCTCGGCGAGCGGCTCGAGCAGCTCGTCGCTGAATACGCCGAGCAGCTGGTTTGGCACGCCGGCCGGGTTGGTCAGTGGGCCGAGCACATTGAAGACCGTGCGTACGGCCATCTCCTTGCGGGGCCCGATCGCGTGCTTCATCGCGCTGTGATGGCCGGGCGCGAACATGAAGCCCACGCCAACCTCGCGCACGCAGCGCGCGACCTGTTCCGGTGACAGGTCGAGGCGCAGGCCGGCCGATTCGAGGGCATCGGCGCTGCCGGATTTGCTGGAGACCGAGCGGTTGCCGTGCTTCGCGACATGGCAACCGGCCGCCGCCGCCACGAACATGCTCGCGGTCGACACGTTGAAGGTACCCGAGGCATCGCCGCCGGTGCCCACGATGTCGACCGTGTGCGCGAGCCCGCTGATGTCCACACCGGCGGCGAGTTCGCGCATCACCCCGGCGGCGGCCGCGATCTCGGCCACACTCTCGCCCTTCATCCGCAGCCCGACCAGAAAGCCGCCGATCTGGGCCGGGGTCGCCCCGCCCGTCATGATGGCGCGCATGACTGCGGTCATCTCATCGCCGCTGAGGTCATGTCGGTCGATGATCCGCGCGATTGCCTGCTGGATATCCATGTTTCGCTGCCTCCGGTGTCAGTTGCCTTCGAGGAAGTTACTCAGGAGTTGATGCCCGTGCTCGGTCAGGATCGACTCGGGATGGAACTGCACGCCCTGGATGTCGAGCTCCCTGTGCCGTATGCCCATGATCTCGTCGACCTCGCCATCGGCCTGTGTCCAGGCCGTGACCTCGAGACAGGACGGCAGGGTATCGCGCCGGATCACCAGCGAATGGTAACGCGTGGCCTCGAACGGGTCCGGCAGGCCGCTGAACACCCCGACACCGGCGTGGTGGATCGGCGAGGTCTTGCCGTGCATCACCTGGTTGGCCCGCACGATATCCCCGCCGAAGGCCTGCCCGATCGCCTGGTGCCCGAGACAGACGCCGAGGATCGGCAGCCTGCCGGCAAAGGCCTTGATCGCGTCGACCGAGATACCGGCCTCGTTCGGCGTGCAAGGGCCGGGCGATATCACCAGCCGGTCAGGGTTCAGTTCGCGTATCCCCTGGATGTCGATCGCGTCATTGCGCACGACCTTGACGTCGGCGCCGAGTTCGCCCAGGTACTGGACGATGTTGAAGGTGAAAGAGTCGTAGTTGTCGATCATCAGGAGCATGGCTCAGCCCTCCCCGGACCCTGCCACGGCCGCATCCAGGCCGGCCTCGGCCTGGGCGACGGCGCGAAACACCGCACGCCCCTTGTTCATGGTCTCTTTCCATTCGAGTTCGGGCAGCGAATCGGCCACGACGCCGGCCCCGGCCTGGATATGCAACTGCCCGTCCTTGATCACCGCGGTCCGGATGGCGATCGCGGTGTCCATGTTGCCGTTCCACGACAGGTAGCCGACCGCACCCGAGTAGACCCCGCGCTTGACCGGCTCGAGCTCGTCGATGATCTCCATCGCCCGGATCTTCGGCGCACCCGATACGGTGCCGGCCGGGAAGGTCGCGCGCAGTACGTCGATTGCACTCATCCCGTCACGCAGGGTACCGGTCACGTTCGAGACGATATGCATGACATGCGAGTAGCGTTCGACGACCATCTTGTCGGTCAGCTTGACCGTGCCGATCTCGGCAACGCGACCGGTATCGTTGCGGCCGAGGTCGATCAGCATCAAGTGCTCGGCCAGCTCTTTGGGATCGGCGAGCAACTCGGCCTCGAGCGCCGCATCTTCGGCCGCCGTGTGGCCGCGGCGGCGTGTTCCGGCGATCGGTCGAACCGTTACCTCGCCATCCTCGAGGCGTACCAGGATCTCCGGCGACGACCCGACGATCTGAAAGTCGCCGAGATCGAGAAAGTACATGTACGGCGACGGATTGAGGCCGCGCAGGGCGCGGTACAGGTCGAGCGGGCGCGCCGCGAACGGGATCGACAGCCTTTGCGAGATCACCACCTGCATGCAGTCGCCGTCGAGGATGTAGCGCTTGATCCGGTCGACCGCTTGCTTGAATCCCTGCTCGGTGAAGCCGGAGATGAAATCGGCCTCGGAGACCTCGCGCCGGACCTCGGGCCGGTGCCTCGGGGCGCCGCGCTGCATCTTTGCGATCAGCGCATCGAGCCGGGCCTCCATGCTGGCCAGGTCATCGCCCTGGTCGAGATCCGCATGTGTGATCAGGTACATGCGTCCGCTCAGATTGTCGAACACGACCAGCTCTTCGGACAGCATCAGCAGGATGTCCGGGCAGCCCAGGGGATCCGGCTTGGCAGCGTTGCGCAGGCGGGTCTCGATATAGGCAACCGTGTCATAGCCGAAGTAACCGACCAGTCCACCACTGAACCTTGGAAGCTGCGGCAGTTCCGGCACCCGGAAGCGCGCCTGGAACGCCTCGATGAACGCGAGGGGATCGGCCGACTCATGCTGCTCGACGACCTCACCGTCGACACTGATCGTGACGGAGTTCCCGTTGATCCGCAGGATAGTCCTGCAGGGCAGACCGATGATCGAATACCGACCCCATTTTTCGCCGCCGTGCACGGACTCGAACAGGAACCCGAACGGGCCGTCGACCAGCTTGAGGTAGACGCTCAATGGCGTATCTAAGTCCGCGAGGACTTCGCGGACAACGGGAATGCGGTTGTAACCCTGGCTGCGCAGGGACTCGAATTCTCTCGGGGTCATGGGATGCTCCGAATCAATCAGGACGAGGGATGCACAGGGACGGTCAACGCCGCCATCGCCACTCGTCGGACAGCCACCTGATTGTCGGGAGCACGTTCATATCGGCCGGCACAATGGGGAGAGCGGTCAAGATAGCCAAATTCACTGAAAGCGCCAAGCG
>JASFVZ010000001.1:0-18763 GCA_050049565.1 Chromatiaceae bacterium
TCGTTGCCAACCACAACCAGAGCATGCCCTGGCGCTTCGGTCCCGAGGTGCAGACCATGCAGGTCCATCCGGGCAAGGTGTATACGACCAACTTCCTCGCCGAGAACCCAACACGGCGCGACATGGTCGGTCAGGCCGTTCCCAGCGTGGCACCGGGCAAGGCCAGCCGGTATTTCAACAAGACCGAGTGCTTCTGCTTCAACAACCAGCCGCTGGCGGCAGGGGAGAGCAAGGCGATGCCACTGCGGTTCATCATCGATCCCAAGCTACCCAAGGATGTCCAGACGGTCACCCTTGCCTACACGGTGTTCGATGTAACGGAGGCGGTCGTCAACTGATCCGACCGAATCAAACATCAAGTGAGCAAACGATCTACTACGAGGGGGAGCAATGGCACATACCGGTGATCATTATTACGTGCCGCATGGCAGTCACTGGCCGATCATCGCGAGTATCGCGCTGACCGTCGGTGTGGTTGGTGCGGCGAACTGGTTCAACGGCAATGCCTCGGGCCAGATGATTCTGCTCATCGGGCTGGCCATGATCGCCTTCATGATGTTCGGCTGGTTCGGTGCGGTGATCCGCGAGAGCCTCGGCGGCAAGTACAACGCGCAGGTCGACCGGTCTTTCCGTCAGGGGATGATGTGGTTCATCTTCTCCGAGGTCATGTTTTTTGCGGCCTTCTTCGGTGCCCTGTTCTATGCCCGCGTCCTGTCGGTTCCCTGGCTGCTCGGCGAGGACCTGTCGACGCACCAGTTCCTCTGGCAGGGTTTCGGCGAGTCCTGGCCGACCAACGGCCCGGGCAATGTCGGTGGTGAATTCCAGACCATGGGCGCCTGGGGAATCCCGGCCATCAACACCCTGCTGCTGCTGACCTCGGGCGTGACGATAACGCTGTCGCATTGGGCGCTGAAGGCGAACGACCAGTCCAAGACCGTGCTCTGGCTGATCGCGACCGTGGTGCTTGGCGTCGTGTTTCTCGGCTTTCAGGCCTACGAGTACATCCATGCGTACAGCGATCTGAACCTGACGCTGGAGTCCGGGATCTACGGGTCGACCTTCTTCATGTTGACCGGCTTCCACGGGATGCACGTCACGGTCGGCACGATCATGCTGATCGTGATCACGCTCCGCGCCGCCCGTGGGCACTTCACGGCCGACAACCACTTCGCCTTCGAAGGCGTGGCCTGGTACTGGCACTTCGTCGACGTGGTTTGGCTCGGGCTGTTCATCTTCGTCTACGTCCTCTGAGTCGACGCATCTCGCTCCCCCGGCCCCGACACCGGGGCCGGCGCGTCGGCGGACGATCAGGTGCCGGGAGCCGCAGGGTAGACGCCGTGTGGCTGTATCACGTCGAACGCGATAAGGATCATCAGGAACAGGAACAGGCCGACCGACAGGCCGATGCGCATCGTCAATGCGCGCAGCGTGCGGCGTGAATCGCCCTTGTCATTGACAAGATAGTAGAGACCGGAAGCGAGGCTTCCTACGATACCGACGAACACGGCAATGATGATGAGCTTGATCCACACGGCGACGGTCCTGCGTTTGGGATCGTCGAGAGTATAACAGTCGCAACCCATGGCCATGCCGCAACTGCAACTGGGTCGTTATCGTTTCGCGCCAGGTCTCTGGCCGACGCTGCTGTTCCTGCCGTTGTTGGGGCTGCTCCTCGCGTTGGGGGGCTGGCAGATGGAGCGGGCGACGGCCAAGCAGGCGATGGTCGAGCAGCGGGCGGCCGGCGAACTGGGTCAGCCGATACGGCTCGACGGCCGGACGCGCCTGACCGACGCGGACAGGTACCGCGTGGCCGTGGTCACCGGGCGTTACGCTGCGGGTCAGCAGTGGCTGCTGGATAATCGCGTGCATCGCGGTCAGGCCGGGTACCATGTGTTCACACCGTTCATCCCTGAGGGTGAGTCCGGCCCGCGTCTCCTGATCAATCGTGGATGGGTGTCGGTCGGTGAGACGCGCGAGTATCTGCCGCGACTGCCGGTGCCCGATTCAACGGTCAGTCTGACCGGTCGCCTGGATTCGCCGGCGTCGGTGGGGATCGTGCTCGGCGAGCCCCCGGTCGACAGCATCGAGGACCGGGTGCTCCTGCAGTCGCTGGATATTGCGGCACTCGCCGAGGCACGCGGCCTGGACCTGTTGCGCTACGCGCTGGTGATCGACGACGGACAGCCCGGCGTCCTGCAGCACGACTGGTCGCCGATCCCGCAGATGGGCCCCGAGAAGCACCTGGGTTATGCGGTGCAGTGGTTCGGCCTTGCGGTGGCGCTGACGCTGATCTACTTTGGCGTGAATACGCACCGCCACCCCGACGACGGAGGAGCGGATGTCAGTCTCTGAAGGCGCTGTCCAGGGCAAAGGGCGTCGCCAGCTCGTGCTGCTGGTGGTCCTGTTCCTGGTGCCGCCGATCGGCGCCTGGGTTGCCTGGAAGGTGATGGGCGAACAGGGCGTCGCGGTTACGACCAATGCCGGGCAATTGATCAGCCCGGCGCGCCCGCTGGCGTTTTCCAACCTGCGTGATCCGGATGGCGCGACCGTCGATGTGTCGACGTTGCGTGGACGTTGGACCTTTGTAATGTTCGATGACGGCAGCTGTTCGACCGAACGCTGTGATGAACAGCTGTACCTCACGCGCCAGACCCGCCTCGCGATGAACAAGGATGTCGAGCGCGTCCAACGACTGCTGGTACTGGACGGGACGCCGTCGCCGGCGTTGCGTCGCAGACTCGATGACCAGCACCCGGACCTGCGCTGGGTCGTCCTCGGGACAGACGCCGAGGCGCTGTTGCACAGTTTCGCCGGCAACGGTTTCGATGCCTCCGGTCGCAGTTTTTTCCTGGTCGATCCGCTCGGCAACCTGATGATGGCCTATGACCTCGGGGTGCCGGCGAAGGGGCTGATGAAAGACCTGCAGAAACTTCTCAAGGTCTCGCAGATCGGATGACCTGATGGCCTATCATCGCTTTATTGTACTGACCGCTGTCCTGGCCTTCGTCGTCATCGTGCTGGGTGCCTATACACGCCTGACCGATGCCGGCCTGGGTTGTCCGGACTGGCCGGGCTGCTATGGGAAGTTGCTGGTTCCGGAGAGCCCCGAGCAGGTCATCGAAAAGCAGTATCTGGAGCAGCGCCCGCTCGAGCCCGAGAAGGGCTGGATGGAGATGATCCATCGCTATTTCGCAGGCACGCTCGGTCTGTTCATCCTGGCGATCACGATCTGGTCCTGGGCGCGCAGGAAAACGGTGCAGGGGCAGCCGGTCTGGTTGCCGACCGGCTTGCTGGCGCTGGTCATCTTCCAGGCCGCGCTCGGCATGTGGACGGTGACCCTGCTGCTCAAACCGGTCATCGTGATGGCGCATCTGCTCGGTGGCTTCGCGACCTTCGCCCTGCTGGTGCTGCTGGCACTGCGGGCGGCGCCGCGTCGCGCGCTGCCACCGGTCCGGGGCTGGCGGCGCGCCGGCGCCCTGGCCGTGCTGATCCTGGTCGTCCAGATAGCGCTCGGCGGCTGGACCAGCACCAACTACGCCGCGCTCTCGTGTCTCGATTTCCCGACCTGCCAGGGAAGCTGGGTGCCCGAGATGGACTTCGGCGAGGCGTTTGTGATGTGGCGCGGGCTCGGCGTGAACTATGAATACGGTGTGCTCGAACATCCGGCACGCACTGCGATCCACGTCACCCACCGGATTGGCGCTGTCGTGACGGCGCTGTACCTTGGCTGGCTGGTGTTGGGGCTGTTGCGTTCCGGCCAGGGCCTGGCCGGCACAGCCCTGTTGATCGGCGGGCTGCTGCTGGTGCAGCTGTCACTGGGTATCGGCAATGTGTTGTTGCACCTACCGCTTGGCGTCGCTACCGCGCACAATGGCGTGGCCGCGTTGCTGCTCATTTCTCTCGTTTACTTGAACTATCGATTATGGCGACAAGCGTACTGACCTCGACCCAGGCCGGTTGGCGGGATTACTACCAGCTGTGCAAACCCAATGTGGTCTTTCTGATCGTATTCACGGCGATTGTCGGGATGCTGCTTGCGGCGCCCGGCATGGTACCGGTCGACGCGCTGGTGTTCGGCACGATCGGGATTGGCCTCGCCAGTGCGTCGGCGGCGGCGATCAACCATGTGGTGGATCAGCGGATCGACCGCGTGATGGGCCGGACCCGAAAACGGCCGCTGCCGCAGGGTGCGGTCAGTGCGCGGGATGCGCTCGTTTTTGCATTGACGCTCGGCGCCGTGGCGATGCTGACGTTGGTGCTGTTCGTCAATGCGCTGACTGCCGTACTGACTTTTCTGTCATTGATCGGTTACGCGGTGATCTACACCATGTACCTGAAGCGGGCCACACCGCAGAACATCGTGATCGGCGGTGCAGCGGGCGCAGCGCCCCCGGTGCTGGGATGGGCCGCGGTTACCGGTACCGTCGATCCCGGCGCCTTGCTGCTGTTCCTGATCATCTTTGCCTGGACCCCGCCGCATTTCTGGGCGTTGGCGATTCACCGGGCCGAAGAGTACCGGAAGGTCGATATGCCGATGCTGCCGGTCACCCACGGCAAGGACTTCACGCGGCTGCAGATCCTGCTGTACACGGTGTTGTTGTTCGTCGTGACCTTGCTGCCGTACGGCTATGGCATGAGCGGCGGGCTCTATCTCGGTGGCGCGATAGTCCTGGGGCTCGGCTTCCTCCACTACGCCGTCCGGCTGTTCAGGAATGATGACGATCGTATGCCGATGCGAACCTTCGGTTATTCGATCACCTACCTTATGGCCCTGTTCGCCATGCTGCTGGTCGACCACTATGTGCCGGCGTTTCTCGAACTGCTTGGGTGATCCCAGCTTGTAGCTCCGGCAACGGTCCCTCCACTGCCCAGCTTTTGTTCTGAGCGGCCCGTCGGCAATCGACGGCGCTTTGCTTTAGATTGCTCGCTATCGCGAGAACTTAACAAGCATTAGCGTTGACTAATATTTCAGCGTGGTCTAACCTCCGCGCCCTGTCAGGCCGCGCCTGATCGACTCACTCGTGGGGCAGTCGCAAGGGTCGAACACCGGACCTTACGACGCGAGCGGCCCGCCTGAGACGGCACAGCAAGTTTGATCTCTTCGACAGCCGACTTTGCGACTGTGTCGCAAACCTACGGCGGCCCTAGACGCTATCGGGAGTAAAGATGGCCCATACCGCAGTGATGGCGCAGACGCAGTACAACTACGACATCGTCAAAAAGTTCGCGATCATGGCGATGGTCTGGGGCGTACTGGGCATGACGGCGGGCGTCTATATCGCGGCCGAGCTCGCCTTTCCGCTGCTCAACTTCGACATCCCGCAGATCACGTTCGGGCGTCTGCGGCCTGTCCACACCACGTTGGTGATCTTCGGTTTCGGCGGCAGCGCGCTTTTCGCGACGTCCTATTACGTCGTCCAGCGCACCTGCCAGACCCGCCTCGCCAGCGACTGGATGGCCAACCTGACATTCTGGGGCTGGCAACTGAGCGTGCTGATCGGCGCGGTCGGTTACATGAACGGCATCACCGAGGGCAAGGAGTACGCGGAATTCCCCTGGTATGTCGATATCCTGATCACCGTCACCTGGGTGTTCTACTTCAGCGTCTTCGTGATGACGCTGCGGCGGCGTTCGCAGCCGCACATCTATGTCGCCAACTGGTTCTATCTCGCCTTCATTCTCGCGACCGCGCTGCTGCATGTGTTCCGCAACCTGTCGGTGCCGGTCGGGCTGTTCAATACCACCTCGTACGGCCTTTACTCGGGCGTGCAGGATGCAATGGTCCAGTGGTGGTATGGGCACAACGCCGTCGGCTTTTTCCTGACCGCGGCCTTCCTCGGCATGATGTATTACTTCGTGCCCAAGCAGGCGGGTCGGCCGATCTACTCCTACCGGCTCTCGATCATCCACTTCTGGGCGCTGTCCTTCATGTACATGTGGGTCGGAGGGCACCATCTGCACTGGACAGCCTTGCCCGACTGGGCCTCGTCGTTGGCCGCAGCATTCTCGATCATGCTGCTGTTGCCGTCCTGGGGCGGGATGATCAACGGTGTCATGACCCTCTCGGGGGCCTGGGACAAGCTGCGTACCGACCCGATCATGTTGTTCCTGATCACCGCGCTTTCGTTCTACGGCATGTCGACCTTCGAGGGGCCGATGATGTCGCTGAAGAGCGTCAACGCGCTGTCGCACTACACTGACTGGACGATCGGGCACGTGCACTCGGGTGCGTTGGGCTGGGTCGCAATGATCACGTTCGGATCCTTCTATCATCTGATTCCCCGCCTTTGGGAGACGCGTCTCTACAGCGTCAAGCTGGTCTACGTTCATTTCTGGCTCGCGACCATCGGCATCGTGCTGTACATCGCGTCGATGTGGGTGTCGGGCATCGGGCAGGGGCTGATGCTTCGCGCCTTCGATGACTATGGCAACCTGGCCTACACCTTCATCGAGACCGTTGTGTTCATGCATTGGCCACACGTCGTGCGGATGGTCGGCGGCATGTTCTTCGTCGCCGGTATATTGACGATGGCCGTCAACGTCTACATGACGATCCGCAATGCCAGACTCGACCAGGCCGCACTCGAGGCGAAGATCGCCGCCAAGCTCGCCAAGGCCGGCGTCTGAGGAGTATCACCTGATGAAGTTCACGCACGAGAGTGTCGAGGTCAATGCCGGGCTGATGATCGCGCTGACGCTGGTTGCGATCTCGATTGGCGGACTGGTCGAGATCGTCCCGCTGTTCTACATCGAGGACACGGTCGAGAAGGTCGAAGGGGTCAGACCCTACACGCCGCTCGAACAACGCGGCCGTGACATCTACATCCGGGAGGGTTGTTATACCTGCCATTCGCAGATGATCCGGCCGTTCCGCGATGAGCACATGCGCTATGGCCACTATTCGCTCGCTGCGGAATCAAAATACGATCACCCCTTCCAGTGGGGTTCAAAGCGGACCGGGCCGGATCTGGCACGGGTCGGACGCAAGTACTCCAACGCCTGGCATACCCAGCATCTCTATAACCCGCGCGATGTGGTGCCGGAGTCGATCATGCCCGGCTATCCCTGGCTGCTGGAGAACGACCTCGACTATTCGGATGTCGCCGACCGGATGCGTGCGTTGCGGATCGTCGGCGTGCCGTACTCCAACATCGAGGAAGAGTACCTGGCGAACGTCGAGCAGTTCGGCGAGGACATGGCCAGACAGTTTGATATCCATCGCGCGGAAGCGAGCCTGCTGGCGCAGGCCCAGAGCGAGGATTGGGACGGCGATATCGCCCGTGTTACCGAGATGGACGCGTTGGTCGCCTACCTGCAGTCACTCGGGACGATGGTGGATTTCAGCCAGTACGACGAGGGTTACTTCGCCGAATTCCGTTGAGATGCGGCGTTCGATGCGGGTCTGAGACACGGGACGGCAACACAATGCTCGAATGGCTGTCAGATATGGAGAACACCAAGCCGCTGGCACTGGTGATCTTTTTCGTGGTGTTCGTCGGCATCCTGCTCTATGTGTTGACCGGCAAGCGGCGCGGAGAACGCCTGGAGTCGTATAAGCACATCCCTTTCCTGGACGACGAACCAGAAGTGCCTCAGCGGCCTGCCGATAGCGAAGAATCGAAAGATGCCTGAACAACCAGATCAGACCGAACCGCAGCCTCAGCAGCCGCTCTACACGATCCCTCCAAAGGCGGTGCAGACGACCGGCCACGCCTGGGATGGCGATCTGCAGGAATTCAACAATCCGCTGCCGCGCTGGTGGCTGTGGTCGTTTTACGCCACGGTGCTGTTCGCGCTGGTTTACTGGGTGTTGTACCCGGCCTGGCCGGTCGGCGATTCCTTCACCAGGGGTGTTGCCAGTGTCACCTTCGAGCGAAATGGCGAGACCGTCACGACCCACTGGAACACCCGGGCCGAGTTGATCGAGGAGATGCAGACCGGCCGCCAGACCCTCAAGCAGCGCGCCTACCTCGACCGGGTTGCTGCCGCGTCGTACACCGAGATCGTCAATGATCCCGAGATGATGGCCTTCACGCGTTCGATGGCGAAGGTGCTGTTCGCCGACAACTGCGCCGCCTGCCATGGCACGGGCGGTGCACCAGCGCTGATCGGCCTGTATCCGAACCTGGTCGACGACGCCTGGTTGTGGGGTGGGGACCTGGCCGACATCGAGCACGCGATCCGCTACGGGCGCAATGGGTACATGCCGGCCTTCGATCATGCGCTCGATGATCAGCAGATCGATGCGCTGGCGCACTATGTGCTCAGCCTGTCCGGGCACGAGGTCGACGGGCAGAAGGCGGCAACCGGTCGGGAGATCTTCCAGGGCCAGGCCGGCGGCTGTCACTACTGCCATACACGGTCGGGGAAGGGGCTCCCGTCGCAGGGTGCGGCCAATCTCACCGATGCGATCTGGACCGTCGCCGACGTCCCCGGCGCCGAGGATCTGGAAGGTCGGCTCGAGGTAGTCCGTCAGGTTATCCACGACGGTATCCAGCGCCAGATGCCGGCCTGGGAACATCGGCTCGATGACGTGCAGATCAAGCTGCTGACCGTCTACGTCCAGAGTCTCGGTGGCTGACGCGCGTCATCGATCGAGCCATTGCCAGGGGCCGCACACGGCCCTTGCGACACTGTCGGGTGGTGCAGGTTGAATATGTCGGTCGATCAACCGGTGCTCTACGAGGCCCGGACACATGTCTACCCACGTTCGGTAAGCGGACGTTTCCGGCGCCTGAAGTGGGCGGTGGTGATCGTCGCCTATGCGGTTTATTTCCTGCTCCCGTGGGTCAGGTGGACACGTGACTCCGGCGTCGAGCAGGCGGTCCTGTTCGATCTGGCCTCGCGGCGTTTTTATCTGTTCGACCTGGTCGTTCACCCACAGGACATCTTCTGGTTGGCGGGCCTGTTGATGATCGGCGCCTACCTGCTGTTCTTCGTCACCGGACTGGCCGGCCGGGTATTCTGTGGTTACTTCTGCTTCCAGACGCTCTGGACCGACGTCTTTGTATTGATCGAGCGGCTGGTGCAGGGCGAGCGCCCGGCGCGTATCCGCCTCGCCAAACGGCCGTGGGGCCCGGCCAAGCTGTTCAAGCTCGGCTTGACCCACCTGCTCTGGCTGCTGGTTGCCTTCCTGACCGGTCTGACCTTCGTGCTCTACTGGGGAAACGCCCCCGAGCTGGCCGGCCAGTTCATTGCCGGCAGTGCGCCGTTTGCGGCCTATGCGACGGCGCTGTTTCTGACCGCTACGACATACGTCATGGCCGGCATCGCGCGCGAACAGGTCTGCACCTACATGTGTCCCTATGCGCGCTTCCAGTCGGTGATGTTTGATCGGGACACCCTGATCGTCTCTTATGATCGCGAACGCGGCGAGGGTGTACACGGCAGGGCCCGGCTGGGGAACGCGCTGCGGACGCCGGCCGCGCGCTCGGCCGCCGGTGTGGGTGACTGCATCGACTGTGGCTATTGTGTACAGGTCTGCCCGACGGGTATCGATATCCGCAACGGCCTGCAGATCCAGTGCATCTCCTGCGCCCTGTGCATCGATGCCTGCGATACCATCATGGATTCCCTGGGGTGGTCACGCGGGCTGGTCGGCTACTCATCGGCCCGTCGCGAGGAGACCGGTGAACGGGCCAGGTGGCTGCGACCCAAGGTGGTCGGCTATGCGTCGATCCTCGTCCTGGCGGTCGGCCTGTTGGGTTGGAGCATTGCGAACCGCGCGCCCTTCGACATGACGGTCGCCCAGGTCCGCGAACCCATCTATGTGCAGCTTTCCGACGGCCGGATCCAGAACAACTACGAGATCAAGGTCAACAACAAGACCGATCGCCCGTTGGTGCTGCGCTTCGCGGTCGACGGCCTGCCACCCGGTGCAGAACTCGACATGGGGCGCTTCGATGAGGTCAGCCTGGAACCGGCGCAGCGCCTGCGACTCGCGGCCAAGGTCAATCTGGTCCCGGTCGCCTTCGACGGCCGGAGCCGGCAGTTCAGGCTATCGGCACAGCCGCAAAACGATCCGGCGATTGGGTCGGTCGACCATCCCAGCGTCTTTTTCGTGCCGCGTCGATGACCGCCGGTGCCGCTGCATTCCTGACCCTGATCGGTGGGGGGGTCCTCGCCGAAGTCGCACTGTTCGTGTTGCTGCATCGCGGAATGCGGCTCAATGGCAAGGCCGCGGCGGTCGGTGTGGCCCTGCTGGTCATGCTGGTCTACGTGCCCTGGGCTATCCTCAACTGGCCGGGTGCGGATGTATTCGCCATCCATCTGGCGATCTACCTGACCGTGGCCTATGCACTCGGTATGCTGGGGTCGCGAGTCGGCCGCGGCTGGCATTGGGCACCGGCGCTGATCGTCGCTTTTTTTACCCTGGTCATCGCCACCAATGTGGTATTCCTCGGGGTCGCCGAGCGCGGCATCACCGGTTTGTTTGCGCGGCTGCTGCCCGAACCGCAGGGCAGCGTCGTGGTTGATTCCCGCTTCCCCGGGACGGTGTCGCACGACTACCAGGAGAAAGAGGCGCTGTACAACCAGTATCTTCGACAGGTCGAGGCACAGAAAGCGCGCGGCTGGCAGGTCCGCAAGGGCTGGCAATATCCGCCGCTGGTCGGTCAGCCTTCGACATTCATCGTCGCGGTCAGCGACCGGCACGGCGACCCGGTCGTTGATGCCGAGATCAGCGGACGGTTCCTGCGCAGTTCAAACAGCCGCGATGACTTCGGATTCAAGATGGACGAGGTAGCACCGGGAGAGTACCGGACGCGGGTGACGATGCCATTGCACGGTCACTGGGATCTGGTGCTGAAGGTCCGCAGAAACGACGACCTCCATGAGGTCAGGGCCAGCACCCGGGTGGCGTCTGTCCAGAGCGAGACCGCGTTGTGAAGGCCCCCGAGCCCGGCTGCTTTCACTGTGGTCTACCGGTTCCCCCGGGGTCGGACTACCGGGTCGAGATCGACGGTGAACGCCGGCCAATGTGTTGCCACGGCTGTCAGGCCGTCGCCCAGGCGATCGTCGATGGCGGTCTGACCTCGTTCTACAAGCACCGCGAGGTACAGTCCCGCAAACCCGAAGACCTGGTCCCCGAGGCGCTGCGGCGCATGGAGTTGTACGACCAGGAGGCGCTGCAGCAGAGTTTCGTCGAGCAGGATGACGAGCAGGTCAGATCGGCTTCGCTGATCCTCGAAGGCATCACCTGTGCGGCCTGCATCTGGCTGAACGAGCGTCACGTCAGTGCCCTGCCGGGCGTGCTGGATTTCTCGGTCAATTACAGCACCCACCGAGCGCGGCTGCGCTGGGACGACAGTCGCATCCACCTCTCCGACGTGCTCAAGGCGATCGCCGAGATCGGTTATGTCGCCCACCCGTTCGACCCGGGACGACAGGAAGCGGTGCACAAGAAGGAAAAGGCCGCGGCCCTGAGGCGCCTGGCCGTGGCCGGCCTCGGCGCGATGCAGGTCATGATGCTCGCGGTCGCGATGTACGCCGGCGACTACTATGGCATGGACGAACAGCTGCGCACCTTCATGCGCTGGGTCAGCATGCTGCTGACGGTGCCGGTCGTCGTCTATTCGGGTGCGGCCTTCTTCAGGACGGCCTGGCGCGACCTGCGCCGGCGCCAGCTCAGCATGGACGTTCCGGTTTCGCTGGCGATCGGTGGCGCATTCGCGGCCAGCGTCTGGTCGACGGTATTCAAGGGCCCCGAGGTCTACTTCGATTCGGTCTGCATGTTCGCCTTCTTCCTGCTGACCAGCCGCTACCTCGAGATGGGCGCGCGTCATCGCGCCGGTGAGGCCGCCGAGGCGCTGGTCAAGCTGCTTCCGGCCACCGCGACCCGCCTCGAGGAAGACGGCGAGAGGCTGGTCGCGGTATCCGAGCTCAACCCCGGGGACCGCGTGCTGGTCCGGCCGGGCGAGACGATTCCGGCCGACGGCCTGGTCATGGACGGTCGCAGTTCGGTCGACGAGTCGCTGTTGACCGGTGAAAGCCTGCCGCGCCCGCGGACCGGCGGGGACGAGCTCGTCGGTGGTAGCGTCAACGTCGAGAGTCCGCTCGTGATGCGCGTGGCGAAGGTCGGCGAGGATACGCTGGTTTCCGCGATCGTTCGCCTGTTGGACCGGGCGCAGGCGGAGAAGCCGCGGTTGGCGCGGCTGGCCGACCGTGTCGCCGGCTGGTTCGTCGGCGTGCTGCTGCTGATCGCGAGCGGCGTCGCGATCTGGTGGTCGATCAATGCGCCCGAACAGGCCTTCGCTGTGACGCTTTCGGTGTTGGTCGTGACCTGCCCCTGTGCCCTGTCGCTGGCGACGCCGACCGCGGTGACCGCGGCGTCCGGTGCGCTGACACGGCTCGGCCTGCTGACCACGCGCGGGCATGCCCTCGAGACGCTGGCCCAGGTCGATCACGTGGTATTCGACAAGACCGGCACCTTGACCCGCGGCATGCTGCAGCTCAGCGAGACCACGGTACTGGACCCGTTGCGCATCGATGCGCAGCGCGGCCTGCAGATCGCCACAGCCCTGGAGAGCGGGTCGGAGCATCCGGTTGCCAAGGCGCTCATGGCGCATGTCGACAAAGCGCTGCGGGCCGCCGATCTCGTAGCACGGCCGGGTCACGGCATGGAGGGCGTCGTTGACGGCAGGCGCTATCGGATCGGGCACCCGGATTATGCGGCCGAGCTGTCCGGCAGCAGCGTGCCGAAGATCGCCGACGGCAATGCCACCCATGTGGTGCTGGGCGATGAACAGGGTCTGCTGATACGCTTCGCGTTGAGTGACGAACTGCGCCCCGACGCGGCGCAGGCGATCCGGGATCTGCGTGACCTGGGTCTGCAAGTCGAGATACTCAGTGGTGACGCAGCCGGCGCGGTCCAGCGCATCGCGGATCTGCTCGGAATCGAAAATGCCCGGCACGGGCTGCGCCCGGACGACAAGCTCGCGCGCGTGCGTGCTCTGCAGGCCGGTGGCCGACGCGTCGCCATGGTCGGTGACGGTGTCAACGACGCACCGGTGCTGGCCGGCGCCGATGTGTCGATCGCCATGGGCCAGGGCGCCCAGCTGGCGCATGCGTCGGCCGACATGGTGGTCCTGTCCGAGCGTCTCTCGGCGCTGGCCGGGGGTGTCCGCAAGGCACGGCAGACGCGGGCCATCATCAAACAGAATCTGGGCTGGGCCCTCTTTTACAATCTGTCGGCGGTGCCGTTGGCCGCCGCCGGACTGGTGGCGCCCTGGATGGCCGCGATCGGGATGTCGGCCAGCTCGCTGGTCGTGGTGTTCAACGCCTTGAGGCTGAAATCGGACTAGCTGATGTCGATTCTTTACCTACTGATACCGCTGGGCGTCGGCTTGATGGCCGTCGCGATCGCGTTCTTCATCTGGACCGTGAAGACCGGCCAGTACGACGACCTCGAGGGACCGGCGCACCGGATCCTGATGGATGACGACGACCCGAAGATACCGCAGAACCGCAAACCGCCGGCCGTGGATGCCGATCCGGATGGGGCCGACGGGTCAGCGCAGGGTCAAGACAAGCGTGGTCCGGATTGAGTCACTGCGGCCGTCGCCCCGGGTACGGGCACTGTCGACGCGCTGAAGGTGCAGGCGTTCAGTCGCCTGAGCAAGCATTACAGGACGGGACCCTATGTTCAGTTTTGACAATTTCGCGATGACCATCGTGGTCGTGCTCATCGTCGTAGCCTGGTTGAGTTTTTTCTCGGTCGTTCTGTCCGGTTGAGCCGGGTTCTCAGCGGCTGCAAACGACGAGGCCCGCACGCGGCGGGCCTCGACGATCGATCGACGGTCGGTGTCAGGCCGCCATCGTGGTTCGCAGCTTCTTCATCGCCGCCGCCTCGATCTGGCGGATGCGCTCGGCCGATACACCGTACTCCGCGGCGAGATCCTGCAGCGTTTCCTTTTGTTCGCTCAGCCAGCGCCGTTGAACGATGTCGCGGCTGCGTGGGTCGAGACCGTTCAGCGCCTCGTAGAGCTCCCGGCGTTCTGCCTGCTCACTGTCGGCCTGCTCGAGCAATCGCGAAGGTTCGTCCCGCAGATCCGGCAGGTAGGCAATGGGCGCCATGCTTGTGCTGTCGTCATCGTCGGCGTCGGGCCCGACGTCGAATGCGACATCATGGTTGGCCAGCCGGGCCTCCATCTCGAGCACGGTCTCCGGTTTCACGCCTAGGTCCTCCGCGACCGCCTCGACTTCCTTCTGTGAGAACCAGCCAAGGCGTTTTTTCGAGCTGCGCAGATTGAAGAACAGCTTGCGTTGCGCCTTGGTCGTCGCAATCTTGACGATACGCCAGTTCCGCAGGATGTACTCGTGGATCTCGGCCTTGATCCAGTGCACCGCGAACGATACGAGACGTACGCCCATGTCCGGGTCGAACCGCCGCACGGCTTTCATCAGGCCTACAGTCCCTTCCTGAATCAGGTCGTTCTGCGGCAGGCCATAGCCGCTGTAGCCGCGTGCGATCCGCACCACGAAGCGCAGATGTGACAGCACCAGCGAACGCGCGGCATCGAGATCCTGGCGCTCACGCAGCCGAACGGCGAGATCATGCTCTTCCTCGGCGGAGAGCATTGGCAGCTGGAAGGCCGCGCCGATGTAGGCGTCCATGTTGCCGGTCGGCAACGCAGGGATAGTCAGTTCGTTCGACATTGTTGGTTCTGTGTGTCCGTCTCACTCTTGTCTAATCTGTAATTTAGCACTCTGGTCGGGCGAGTGCCAAGGACAATTGGCAACCCGGATCTAAGAGTGCTAACCCACCGCGAAAGTTCCGGCCCGACAGAATTTTTCCTGAAAAAACAGGGGGCTGTAGGGCGCTCACCCTCGGGCCTCCAGCCCTTTGGGCTGAATCGGCGTCGGCTCGACGATCCCGGGTTTCTGGCCTGGCTGGCGGGTCGACGGCCAGGACTCCCGTTCGTTTTCGCCCCGGGTCGCGATGGCACAGGCGGGGTTGACTGGGTCAATCCGGTTGGGTCTGTGCGAGATGCCGCCCTACCGCGAGCCAGGCCCCGGCGAGCCCCAGCAAGGGTCCACCGAGGCCGACACCGAGCAGGCTCAGCGGGTCGATCAACGCCAGGGAAAACTCGGAGGCATAGAGCCCGGCGAGGCGTTGCACCGGGCCGTCGAGCATGATCAGCGCGACGATCACCAGTGTCAGCGCGACGACTGCGCCAAGCAGGCCGTACCAGATACCTTCGTACAGAAATGGCCGGCGAATGAAGGCGTCGGTCCCGCCGACGAGTTTGACGATCTGGATTTCGCTGGTGCGGTTCTGGATCTCCAGGCGGATGGTATTGCCGATGATCAGCAACACCGCGGCAGCCAACAGGACGGCGAGTATCAAGACGCCACGATCAAAGGTCCGGGTAATCGCGCCGAGTCTTTCGACCCACTGCAGGTCGACCTGCGCCAGTTCGATTTCGCGGTAGCCCTGCAACTCTGCCGCCATCGCCGCGAATGCCTCCGCGCCGGTCGCCGCGTCCCGCGCCGGGCGGACCATGACGACCGCCGGCAATGGATTGCTGTCCAGCAGGTCGATTGCCGCCCCGAAGCCCGACAGCCGGCGAAACTCGTCGAGGGCCTCGTCGCGGCTGATCAGACGGGTGGCGCCGACATCCGGGCGCAGCGCAATCTGCCGCCGCACGGCCTCAGCCTGCTCATTGCTTACGTCGTCGGCCAGGAACAGCGAGATGCTGGCTGTGCCGTCCCAACTGCTCGATACGGCACGGACGTTGTCGACCAGCAGATGCAGGCCGCTCGGCAATGCCAGCGCGATGCCGATCACCAGCGCGGTCATCAGGGTGCTGACCGGGTTTCGGCTGAGCCGTCCCAGCGAGGCCAACGACATCTGGGCGTGTCGTGCGAGCCAGATCGCCGGGCTGACGGTGCGTTGGAAGCCGCCGCCGTTGCGTCGACGTGAGCGACTCATGCCTGTCGTTCACCGCTGTCGCCGGACACCCGACCATGCCGCAGCTGGATGATACGTTTGCCGAAGCGCTGGATGAGGTCGATGTCGTGCGTCGCCACCAGCAGGGTGACGCCGACCTGGTTGAACTGCACAAACAGGTCCATGATCTCGCGCGACAGCTGTGGATCCAGATTGCCCGTCGGCTCATCGGCCAGCAGGACCGGTGGTTTGCTGACCAGTGCCCTGGCAATGCCGACCCGTTGCTGTTCGCCACCCGAGAGCGTGATCGGGAAGACGCGCTCCTTGGTGAGCAGGCCGACTTTGTCGAGCGCGGCACGCACACGTCGGTTGATCTCGGCATGTTTGAGCCCGGCGACGACCATGGGCAGGGCGACGTTGTCGAATACGGTACGGTCGTGCAGAAGGCGATGGTCCTGGAAGATCATGCCGACCTCCCGCCGGTGATACGGGATATCACGCGCCTTGAGCTTGTTGAGATTGCGGCCGTTGACCCAGACCTGGCCCCGGCTCGCCCGCTCCAGCAGCCCGATCAGTCGGAGCAGGGTGCTCTTTCCGGCACCTGAATGGCCGGTCACGAAGGCCATTTCACCGGGTTCGAGGTGCAGGTCGACCGCCGACAGGCCCTCGTGACCGTTCGGATACCGCTTGGCGACATTGTCGAAGCGGATCATCTGCTCGTCCCGTTTGCCGGCCCGGCTCCGCAGTCAGTCGAACAGTGCGCTGACGAACTCCTCGGGTTCGAAGGGTCGGAGGTCCTGCGGACCCTCGCCGACGCCGATAAACCGAATCGGAATCCCGAGACGCTCGGCGATCGCAAAGATAATGCCCCCTTTCGCCGTCCCATCGAGCTTGGTCAGTGTGATGCCGGTAAGTCCGACCGCTTCGTTGAACTCGATCGCCTGATTCAGCGCATTCTGGCCTGTACCGGCATCGACGACCAGCATGACCTCGTGGGGCGCATCCGGATCAATCTTCCTGATCACCCGCGTGATCTTGGCCAACTCGTCCATCAAGTTCGTTTTCGTATGCAGCCGCCCGGCGGTATCGGCGATCAGGACGTCGACGCCGCGAGCGGTTGCCGCTTCGAGGGCATCGTAGATCACCGATGCCGCGTCGGCGCCGGTCGCCTGCGAGATCACCGGCACGTCGTTGCGCGCCCCCCAGGCCTGCAGCTGTTCGACCGCCGCGGCCCGGAAGGTATCACCGGCAGCCAGCATCACGCTGTTGCCGTCATCCTTGAAACGTCTGGCCAGCTTGCCGATGGTCGTGGTCTTACCTGCACCATTGATCCCCACCATCAGGAGGACCATTGGCCTACCGGTACTCGGCTTGGCGACCGGGCCTTCGATGCCGCGAAGCAGGTCGGCGAGCTGGGCACGCAAGGCCTGGCCGAGGGCCTCCGGGTCCTTCAGTTCGCGGCGCCGCACCTGTTGAGTCAGATCGCCGATGATGCGGCGGGTGGCGTCGACGCCCACATCCGAGGTCAGCAAAAGGGTCTCGAGGTCCTCCAGCAGGTCGTCGTCGATCTGGCGTCGGCCCTGCAGCAGGTCACCGAGCGCGTCGGTGAGGTTCGCCCGGGTGCGGGAAAGCCCCTGCTTTAGCCGTGCGAACAGGGTTGGAGCGTCCGCCGGAGCCTCTGAAGAAGCCGGGTTTTTTTTCTTGCCGAATCCAAACATTGTGATGGGCCTATCGGGAACTGAATCGCCAGCGAAGGGTCGATGTCACGGCGTGCTCGCGGACAGGATCCGCGCCACGATGCGCCCTCGCGGACATGCCGCAGTACGCCCGTGGGCAGGCGTATCGTAACATCGGCATTCGCCGCGCCGTACCCTGAGGAAAACCACAATGAAGACAGTCCACTTCGCAACAGCCCTGGTCGGCATGCTGGCAGTCCTGCTGGTCGGACCGGCCCAGGCAAAAGTCAGCGAGTACCAGCTCGACAACGGCATGAAGGTCCTCGTGAAACCGGATCGCCGGGCCCCGGTGGTGGTCTCGCAGGTCTGGTACCGCGTCGGTGCGAGTTACGAGCCCGACGGCCTGACCGGGGTATCGCATGCACTGGAGCACATGATGTTCAAGGGCACCGAGTCACTCGGCCCGGGGGAATTCTCGAAAACCATCTCGGCGCTCGGTGGTGACGAAAACGCCTTCACCGGTCGTGACTACACGGCCTATTTCGAGACGCTGGCGGTCGAGCATCTCGACACCGCATTGCGCCTGGAGGCCGACCGCATGCGCAATCTGGCCCTCGACCCCGGGGAATTCGCCAAAGAGATCAAGGTCGTCAAGGAGGAGCGCCGCCTGCGCACCGAAGACCGGCCATCGGGCAAGGTCTTCGAGCAGTTCAATGCGGTGGCCTGGCGCGCCTCGCCTTACCGGAACCCGATCATCGGCTGGATGAATGACATCAAGCACCTCTCGCTGGAAGATCTCGCCGACTGGTACGAACGGTACTATGCGCCGAACAACGCGATCCTCGTGGTGGTCGGCGACATAGACCCGGAGGCGGTCTTTGAGATGGCGAAGACGCACTTCGGCGGCTTCGAACCGATGGAGATCCCGGCGCTCAAGCCGTTCGTCGAGCCTGAGCAGTCAGGCGAGACACGGGTCACGGTCAGTGTGCCGGCCAAGCAGCCGTTCGTGTTGCTGGGCTACAAAGCGCCTGTGATAGGCCGCGCCGAAGAGGATTGGGAGCCGTACGCGCTATACGTCCTCTCGAGCGTCCTCGACGGCGGCAACAGTGCGCGACTGTCCCGTGAACTGGTCCGCGGCAGCGCGATCGCAGCATCCGCCGGTGCCAGCTATTCCGGTTACAGCAGACTCGACAGCATG
>JASFVZ010000226.1:0-4746 GCA_050049565.1 Chromatiaceae bacterium
GTCGCACCCGGCGGCGGCCAGGAAGGACCGCTGCGCCTCGGTCTCGACGCCCTCGGCGACCACCGCCATGTCCAGGGCATGGGCCAGGCGGATCACCGCCTCGATCAGCTTCTCGTCCTTCCCGGCACCGCCGACCCCGGCGACGAACGCCTGGTCGATCTTCAGATAGTCGAACGGGAACCGGCGCAGATGACTGAGCGAGGACTGCCCGGTGCCGAAGTCGTCGAGCGCGATCCGCACGTCGCGCTGCTTCAGGCCGCGCAGGACCCGGGTCGCCCCCTGCAGGTCGGTTTCCAGGGTGTCCTCGGTGATCTCGAGGATCAGCTGGTCGGCGGCCAGGGCGCCGCTGTCGAGGCGTTCGTAGAGGCGCCGGGCGAACGACTCGTCGTGCAGCAGCCGCGCGCTGAGGTTGATCGCGACCGCGACATCGCCCGACGGCCGGTCATACTGGATGCGGTCCAGGGCCCAGTCGCTGACCTCGGCGCACAGGCCCGCGTCGTTGACCGTGTCCATGAAGCTCGCCGGGCGCAGCATGCCCTGCTCGGCGTGCGGCCAGCGCAGCAGCGCCTCGTAACAATGCAGTCGGCCGTCGTTGGCGCCCTGCACGGGTTGGAAGTACAGCTTGAGCTGATGTTCGCTGACCGCCTCGCGCAGCTGGTTCTCGAACTGGTGCTGTGCGGCGGCGCCGAGCGTCATATCGTCGCTGACGTAGCGGTAGCTGGAGCCGGCCTCGCGTTTTGCCACGTACATCGCGGCATCGGCCTGGCGAATCAACTCGTCCGGGTCCATGCTGTCGTCGGGTGCGACCGCTATGCCGATCGAGGCGCCGCTGTAGAAGCGCTGACCGTCGATCTGATAGGGCCGCTCGATCGCCGCGAGGGCCTTGTCCGCCAGCTGGCTCATCTCGCTGCGCTCGTGCAGGTTCTGCAGCAGTACCGCGAACTCGTCGCCACCGAGACGCGCCACCAGGTCGTCCTGCCGAAACACCCTGCGCAGTCGCTCGCTGATCTGCACCAGCATCTGGTCGCCGGTGCTGTGGCCATGGCTGTCATTGACCTGCTTGAAACGGTCCAGGTCGATGAACATCACCCCGATCAGCATCTGCGCCAGGTCCGAGTCCTCGATCGCGCTGGCGAGCCGCGAGCGGAAGCGTATGCGGTTCGGCAGCCCGGTCAGCGGGTCATGGTGTTTGAGGTGATCGAGCGCCTGCTCGCAGGTACGCAATCGGTGTCGCAGCTCGGTACACGCGGCCGCGAGAACGCGGGGCTCCTGCTCGCCGGGCGGGGGCGCGCGTGTCGCCTGGATCGGCTGATCGGGCGGATCCGATTGCGCGGCCGGTTCGGTTACCGGTTGCAGGACCCAGCGGTCGAACAGCCAGAAGCCACTGATCGCGATGATCGCCGCCAGGCCGAGCAGTGCGGAGAACAGCATGGCGGGATCCAGATCGGCGAGATGGCGGTAGGCCATCAGGCCCAACCCGACCGCCAGGAGGCCGTAACCCCCGATCAGGAAGGCCAGGCGGCGGCGCAGGTCAAGCATCCCAGCGCCTGAAGCGGCCGCGGCAGTAGGCGAGCAGCTCGGCATGGTTGCGGAAATGGTGCTGGAAATGCCGCTCGGCCGGCTCGTCGAACTCGCACCAGTCGTTGCTGTAATCGCGACAGACCTGCGGCCGGGTGTCGTAGATGCCGCAGGCGCCGTCCTTTTGCAGGTGTTCGCAATGTCCGCGAATCAGCAGGTACCAGCCGTCGGTGTCGCGGTAGACCTCGACGTGCTCGTGCGAGATCTGCCAGAGCACGTGATCGAAATCGGCTTTCGAGCGCAGCGTTCCGAGTGCTTCGGTGGTGTAGGTGCAGCAGGTGGAGCCGGGACACCGGCTGCACTTGTTCTCGACCGGTATCTCGGGGCGGCTCATGCCTGCGGCGTGCTCTCGGGCTTCGGCCGGCGCCGCCGGCGCCGGCGCTTCGGCTTGTCGTCGGGCTGAGCGGTCTGACCGCTGCTCGGTGCCGATTCGCCGCCCACCTTGCGGTCACCCGTTGCGGAGCCGTCGTTGCGTCTTGGATGGCCGCCCGGGCGGCCACGGCGCGGCCCGCCGGGCCGGTTGCCGCCATCGCGGCGCTGCAGGCGGTCGCCGCGGTCGACCCGCACGCGACTCCGCGGATCGACATCGGCGAGCAGGCCGGGAGTCACCGAATCGACCGGGATCTTGTGCCCGATGAACTGCTCGATTTCCGGCAGGGAGAAGGCATAGGTCTCGCAGGCGAAGGAGACGGCGTCGCCCTCGGCGCCGGCGCGTGCCGTGCGACCGATGCGGTGGACATAGTCTTCGGCGTCGTCCGGCAGGTCGTAGTTGACCACATGGGTCACGGCCTCGATGTGCAGGCCGCGCGCGGCGACGTCGGTCGCGACCAGCACCGCGACGTCGCCGCCTGAGAAGCGCTTGAGCAGGCTGAGGCGCTTCTTCTGTGGCACGTCACCGGACAGGATCGCGGCCGGGTAACCATTGCCCTCGAGGAATCCCCAGACCCGGTCGGCCTCGCGTTTGGTATTCACGAACACGATGACCCGGGACTCGCCGAATTGCCGCATCAGGCCGATCAGCAGCGGAATCTTCTCGTCGTTGGCGACCATGTAGGCGGTCTCGCGCACCCGGTCGGCGGTGATCTGCTCGGCCTCGACAACCACTTTTTCCGGGTTGTTCATGTGCTCGTAGGCCAGCTCGGTCACCCGGTATGACAGCGTTGCAGAGAACAGCATGCTCTGCCGGTCCTTGGGCGGCGGGCAGCGCCGGATCAGGAAGCGGATGTCCTTGATGAACCCGAGGTCGAACATCCGGTCCGCCTCGTCGAGCACCAGCACCTGGATCGCGCGCAGGTCGAACACGTGCTGTTTGAAGTAGTCGATGATCCGCCCGGGGGTGCCGATCAGGATGTCGACGCCGTCTTCGAGCGCCTTGCGCTGCGTGTCGTAGCCGGTCCCGCCGTAGACCACCCGGACCTTGAGCCCGGTATGTGCCGACAGCACCTCGGCGTCGTTGAAGATCTGCACCGCCAGTTCGCGGGTCGGTGCCAGTACCAGGGCGCGGGGCTGATTATGGCGCCGGGTCGGCTCCGCCGGCTCCTGGTCCAGCGCATGGAGGATCGCCAGCAGGAAGGCCGCGGTCTTCCCGGTCCCCGTCTGCGCCTGGCCGGCGACGTCACGACCGTCGAGTGCGATCGGGAGAGTTTGGGCCTGGATCGGCGTGCAGAGATCGAACCCTGCATCCTGCAGACCGTTGAGAATGGCGGAGGAGAAAGGGAAACTGTCGAATCGGGTTTTCGTAAGGTGCTTTTCGCTCATGGCGCGCAAGGATACCCGAAATCCCCTGTCCCAACGGCCTAGGGGCTTGAATTAACCGATGTGATCGGCTCCAATTCGGTTCTGGCCTGCGCGAAACTCGAACGCGATACGCGAAAATGCCAGTCCTGCAAGCGCCAGGTGCAGGCGTGTGCCACCTCAGGTGTCACGCCGCCGTCCCTACCGGTAGGCCGATTCGCATTCCCATTATGACGCTGGAGACGATATCAGTGAGTGACAAGATCGTTCATGTGACGGACGACGATTTCGAAAACGAGGTGCTGCAGTCGAATGCGCCAGTGCTGGTGGACTATTGGGCAGAGTGGTGTGGCCCCTGCAAGATGATCGCGCCGGTGCTCGACGAGATAGCCGATGAGTACGACGGTCGCGTCAAGATTGCCAAACTGAACATCGACGACAACCCGACCACTCCGCCGCGCTATGGCATTCGGGGTATCCCGACACTGATGCTGTTCAAGGATGGCGAAGTCGAGGCGACCAAGGTGGGTGCGGTTTCCAAGTCCCAGTTGACGGCATTCATCGACAGCAACCTCTGACACCAGCCCCCGGGCGATGGCGGGAAGCCGTCGCCTTGAGGCTGAAACCTCGGATTACTGGACGCATGCGGGCCGCATGCTAAAATCCCCCCCGGGTCCCTTCCCGGCGACCAACCTTCCCAAATAATGCAAACGAATCAAGCTGCGTCGCGCGTTCGCGCGAGCCGTTCCCAATCACAGGCTTTCCCTTCTCTGGCCATGAATCTAACCGAACTGAAAAAGATGCCGGTGCCCGAGCTCAATGAGCTCGCGCAGTCGATGAACGTCGAGGGCGTCGCGCGCTCGCGCAAACAGGACCTGATCTTCGCGATCCTCAAGGCCCACGCCAAGAAAGGCGAGGACATCTACGGCAACGGCGTCCTCGAGATCCTCTCTGACGGCTTCGGCTTCCTGCGCTCGGAAGACTCGTCGTACCTGGCAGGTCCAGACGACATCTATGTGTCGCCGAGCCAGATCCGTCGCTTCAGCCTGCGTACCGGTGACACCATCTCCGGCAAGATCCGGCCGCCGAAGGACAACGAGCGTTACTTCGCGATGCTCAAGGTCGACAAGATCAACTTCGACAAGCCGGAGAACGCGAAGAACAAGATCCTGTTCGAGAACTTCACGCCGCTGTTCGCGAACAAGAAGTTCAACCTCGAGATGGGCAACGGCAGCACCGAGGACATCACCGCGCGCACCATCGAGCTGTGTGCGCCGATCGGCAAGGGCCAGCGTGGCCTGATCGTATCGCCACCGAAGGCCGGCAAGACGATGCTGATGCAGAACATCGCCCAGTCGATCGCGACCAATCACCCCGAGAGATACCTGATCGTCCTGCTGATCGACGAGCGGCCGGAAGAGGTCACCGAGATGA
>JASFVZ010000227.1:0-4740 GCA_050049565.1 Chromatiaceae bacterium
CCGGCCTGGGCGCAGGCCCGCACCGGCGATCGCTACTATCTGCCGTGCGGTGACGGGACACGCATCGATGCCGGCTGGCTCGACGGCCTGTGCGCGGCGCCGCCGGAGAGTGCCAGGGCCAGAGGCAGTGGTCGCTATGTCGAGTTGTGTCAGCCGGTGCGACGGGTCGATGCCGAATGGTTCGAAGACCATTGCAGCCGCTTGCCGCCCGAAGATCGCTACCGCGAGAGCTTCCGCTACCGGCAGCCGTGCGCGAGCAACCTGGAATTACGCGCCGAGTTCCTCGATGAGATGAACGACACGGTGCTGGACCAGCGTCCGCCGTTCGTTGTCTGGCCGCCGGACGGCACGACCGGCGTCGCGCCGGCATTCTTCATTGAGGACCCGGATCCGCTGCCGGATCGTGCGGTGTCGGGCAACCCGATATCGCTCCAGGTCAATCCGGCCCGCTTCGATACGGTGCAGCTGGTGGACTTCACCCTGTCCCGGCTCGATGCGGCCGTCAGGGTCCCGGTCGAGGCGCGGCTGTTGGATGCCAAGCGTGACCCCAATGCGCTCCTGACCAGTCACGAGTTCGCGCTGTTCCCGATCGAACGGCTGGACTGGGGCGCCCGCTACGAGGCGTCGGTAGCCGTGTCGCTGGACGGTGAGGTCCGACACATGGCCTGGCAGTTCACGACCCGGGGCGGGGCCGTCCCGATACTGACCGTCACCGCCGGACATCAGCGCTTCGAGGTGCGTTCCGGCGAGCCTGTCTGGATCTACCTGCCACCGCAACCGGACCGACCCCACACCGTGCTCAACAGCCGTACCCGATTCCAGCGCGGCAGCCAGGTCCAGCTCTCGGTCGTCGATCCGAATACCGCAGAGATCACCGTTGAGGGTCGCCGTTGTGACCGCGTTACCGTCGAATTCGACAGCGGATATATTGTCGAACTGGCCATCGCCGGGTGCCGCAGTTGACGACGGACCCGGAACAATGGCTCGGTATCATGCGAGCGAGGGGTGAAACCGGATCATGAAGTTTTGCAGCGTATGTGGCACCGAGGTGCGCATCGGTATCCCAGACGGGGATAACCGACCACGCCACATCTGCGATCAGTGCGGCACGATCCACTATCACAACCCGAAGGTTGTCGCGGGGTGCATCGCGCACTGGGAAGACAAGGTCCTGATGTGCCGGCGGGCGATCGAACCGCGACGGGGCCTCTGGACTGTCCCGGCCGGCTTCATGGAAAACGGCGAGACGACCTACGAGGGCGCGATGCGTGAAACGGTCGAGGAGGCCAACGCCCGGGTCGAGATTCACGACCTGTTCGTCACCGTCAACCTGCCGCACATCAACCAGGTCTACATGCTGTTTCGCGGTCGCCTGCTGGATCTCGAGTATTCACCGGGCGATGAGAGCCTCGAGGTCGAATTGATGGACGAATCACAGATGCCGTGGCGGGAGATGGCGTTTCCGACGGTCACAGAGGCGCTGAAGCTGTATTTTGCCGATCGGGCCCGCGGTGCCTACGGCGTGCATATGCTGGATATCGTGCGGGAACAGGGCTCCGGGCGTCGCTACAGCATCCGCCACATGAATTGATCCCGTCCACCGGGCGATGACTGTCATCAGCGTGCCGCCGCAGATCAGCCCTTTGGCGTCCCGGCGAGCCACACGAGCGCCGGCTCGTCCCCACCCTGCAGCGATTTCTTCATCACCAGCAGGTGGCCCTGGATCGGCCATTCGATGATGTCGGCAGCGTCCGGTCCGTCGGCCAGGGCCTCGGCGACGTTCGCCGGTTGCCCCAGCTTCTCGATCACGTGCCCCATTACCTGTTCATGGTAGAGCTCGCGATAGATCAGCTTCATGGCACTCAGCCGATCGCCACGAAAATAGAAGGTCACCACCTGCGCAGGGAAGCCGTTGAAGGTCCCGATGCTTGCGGCACACAGGGCGTCTCCGAAGTCGGTGGCTTGGGAGCCGCACTGCCATTCATTGTCGGGATAGATCGAGCGTATGTCGTCGCTGCTGTAGGCGCTGTCGAGATCCGGCAGACTGATCTTGATGTCGTCTTTGCCGAGCAGCCAGAGCAGAGCGGTGTCGGATACGCGCGAACCCTCGTCGGTGAACAGCAGCCAGAAAGGCGGGGTGAACACCAGCAGCAGGATCAACAGCGTCTTGTGAATACTCGGCTTCTTTTCAGCCATCGGCGTGACTCCGTTCAGCGCCTGCTCAGAAACTCGCCGAGCGGGCAGGGCTTGCCTGGGTAGAGGTTGTCCGCCATCGCGAGGAACAGTTCGGCGGTGGCGAGTGCATCGCACAGTGCATTGTGCGCCTTGTACTGTGGCAGGTTGTAGCGGGGCCGCAGGTTGAAAAGGCGCAGGTCGCCGGGTTGGATAAGGTGGTTGCGACGTTCGAAGACGCGTTGACCGATCTCGAGGGTATCGATGATCTCGACCACGAACGGCGCGCCGTAGAGTTGTCGGCAGGCGGTGTCGAGGAACTTCTGCTCAATCGGCGAGTAATGCACCAACATCGGGCGCCCGGCGAGTCGCTTCAGCACCTGCGGCAACAGGGTCGAGAGCGGTTCGCCGGCAGCCGCCTGATCGTCGGTGATGTGGTGAATCACGGCCGACTCGCCCGGTATCGCGGTATCGATGCGGACGATCCGATGCCACGCAGTGCCGAGCTTGATCCCCCAGCGGTCGATGTTGACCAGCCCGATGCTGAGAATGGCATCCTTGTTGGGATCCAGGCCGGTGGTTTCGAGATCGATTGCGACGATCTCCAGATCGCGGCAGTTGCTCTTGCGATCGGGGAGTTCGGTCGCCAGGTAGTCCGCGAGCGGCCCGGACGCGGCCTTGGCCAGGGCCCGCTTGCGCTGATAATTCTTGCCGAGCAGCCGCCCCAACATCTGGTTCAGCCGAGGCGGTCGGCGCCGAAGCGCTTGGCCACCGATTCCTGCATGGTCTGGATCACCCGGAACGCGTGCTTGAGGTGCTCGCGTTCCAGCTCCGACAGTTGGCTCGGGGGCACATAGTTGTCCGGCGGTATGTTCTTGCGGATCTGGTTGGCCTGATGCTGGATACGCAGCGACGCGATGAACTCGAGCGCGTCCTCGAGGTTTTCGGCCATGTCGTGCGACAGGGCGGGGGTGTCGGCACAGACCCGCAACCGCTCGACGGTGTTGACCGCGGGCTTGCCGAGGGACAGTGCAAGCACGCGGGCGATATCCGTGATCGGGACGATGCCGCGATGCTTCAGGTCGAGCGTATCATCGTGATCGCCGCCGCGTTCCAGGACGAACTGCCGGAAGAAACCGAGTGGCGGACGGTGCTTCAGCGCGTTCGCCGTCATGTGGGCGAGGAACAGCTGGTTCTTCTGGGACTTCTCCAGGATGCTTTGCTGCAACGGCGTGAACAGTTCGACCTGGCCGATGACCGGTCGCAGGTCGAAGAAGATGCTCGAGAGCATCACCGACTTGGGCTCCGGGCTCTCGATCCAGCGGCGGAAGTAACCCATCCAGACCTGCAGCGGCTGGCGCCATTCGGGGTTGGTGGCCATGGCGTTGCCGGGGCAGTAGACGAATCCGCAGGCGTTGAGCCCGTCGCTGACGAATTGCGCCAGTTCAGAGAAGTACCCATCGTGCTGCTCGGGGTCGAAGTCGTCCGACAGCAACAGCGCATTGTCCTGGTCCGAGTGCGAGCTCTGCTCATGGCGCGCCTGCGAACCGCCGGCCATCCAGCAGTAGGGGACGGGCGGCGGCCCGAGTTTTGCCTCGGCCATCTCCAGCAGACGCCCGGTTATGGCGTCGGTCAGGCACGAGACCGCCTCGCCGATGTGGTGCGCGGTGACGCTGGCGTTGGCCAGCCTGCGATGCAGATTCGGCAGGCGTTCGCTGACCGCGATCAGGTCCTCGACAGTCTTGGCCTTGCGCAAGTCAGCGGCGAGATAAGCCGAGTTGGCGCTCTGATGATTGGCCAGGTCGGTTGCCGTGATCATCCCGATCGGGCGTCCCTCGCGGGTAACCGGCAGGTGGTGAAAGCGATAGCGGGTCATGATCATCAATGCCTGCGCGGTCAGGGTGCTGGCATCGATGGTCTGTGGATCCGGCGTCATGATCCGATCGATCGGCTCGGCGCCGGTCAGACCGATCGCGACGCAGCGCTTGCGCAGATCGCGATCGGTCACCAGGCCGACCAGTTCATCGTCTTTCATGACCATCACCGAGGAGACGTCCTTATTGCTCATCAGCGCGGCGGTCTGGCGGATCGTCATATCGGATGTGACGGTTATCGGCTGCTTCCGGATCAGGCCGCCGACCGACACCATCATCGCGGCAACGGTTGGATCGTCCGATTCCTGGACCGTCGTCACGGCGGCCTTGAGGCGTTCCTTGATGCTGGCCGAGAAGTGCTCGCTGAATGGCGCCGATTCGCGGCATATGGCCTTCAGCTTCTCGCAACTCAGAAGATAGATCAGCGAGTCTTCACCGGCCTCACCCCGATCACACTCGGAGACGTTGACCAGCTGGCAGGGGACGGCGTAGAGGTCGCCCTCGGCGAGTTTTTCGCAGAGTTCGCCGTGGATATCGCGGATCTCGATGGCGCCGCTGCGGATGATGTAAAGGTTGCCGTCGAGCGGGGGAAAGGGGCTGCCGCGACGCAGGTAGCGGATCTCGATGTCGTTCGGCAGCTGATCCAACAGCTTGTCGTCGAGATAATTGAACGGGTTGCGCTGTTCGAGAAACT
>JASFVZ010000028.1:0-10178 GCA_050049565.1 Chromatiaceae bacterium
GAACTATGATCCGCGCGCCAAGATCATCCGTGAGGTCTGTCACCAGGTCCTCGAAAAGCTCGCCGACAGCAACAATCCGCTGTTCGAACTCGCGATGCGTCTCGAGGAGATCGCCGGCCAGGACGAGTACTTCCTCGAGAAGAAGCTCTACCCCAACGTCGATTTCTACTCCGGCATCATCTACCGCGCACTCGGTATTCCGGACAGCATGTTCACGGTGATGTTCGCGGTCGCCCGGACGGCCGGATGGGTAAGCCATTGGATGGAGATGCTCGACGATCCGAAACACCGCATCGGTCGGCCGCGCCAGTTGTATCAGGGACCCGGCCTCAGGGACTACCTGCCGGTGGATCAGCGCTGAGCAGGACCGTCCTCGCCCGTGATCGCCGCCAGGGCATGGGTGCTCAGCAATGACATCGGGCGACCGTCGATCGGATCGCATGGCGGGTCAGCCGCGAGATTGCCGGGCATCGCCACCAGCATCACGCGATGTCCGTTCGACTCCACTTCCAGCGCCGGATGGGCGACCCGGCGTCCGCTGGTGTGGCGCGCCGAGTACTCAGCGGCCCGCCATACGAGACGCCGATCGTAGAGTTCGTAGATGACCGGCTCGATCGTGTCGGTATCGAGAAACACCAGCGCATCGGAAGATGCGTCGCGGCCGTCGATCACGCTGCCGCCCGCGCGGGGTGTATAGCCTGATAGCAAGCGCATCAGGGCAACGGTCGCTGCGCGCTGCGCAGCAATCGTCTCTACCTGATCGGGCCGGAACAGTGAGCGGTATTCGCGTATCGCGTCATGCAGCTGCTCGCGGCTCGGCCGGCAGTGCGTCAATCTGACACCGAGTTCTGTCGCGGCCTGTTCCAGTGCGCGTTCGGCCGGCAGTGCATCGACGACGATCAACCGGGCCGCGGTGGCCAACAGCGAACGCTGTGCGCTGCGTGCCCGCCGGGCGCTCAGAACAGCTCCTGGGTGGGCGGCGGTGTCACGATCGCGGGGCTGCTACCGCCGCCTGCCGCGAGCGTCTCACCCGGGGCATCTTCGGCACGGAAGACCTCGAACAGCGCGCCGTCGGTAGCCGCGGTCGCGCGCGCGCCGGTACGCGGATCGATACGTACGGTAACGATGCCTTCCGGCATCGTCGGTTCGCGATCGGGCAGGCCTTCGAGTGCCACCCGCATGTAGTCCAGCCAGGCCGGCAGGGCCGCGCGGCCGCCGACCTCGCCGCGCCCGAGCTTGCTGTTGTCATCGAAGCCGACCCAGGCATTGGCAACGATGTGCTCGTTGAAGCCGTTGAACCAGGCATCGCGCTGGTCGTTGGTCGTACCGGTCTTGCCCGCGATATCCTTGCGCCCGAGCGCGCGCGCCCGGGTCGCCGTGCCGCTTTGGACCACGTCCTGCATCATCGAATACATCAGATACCGGTTGCGCTCATCGATCACACGTGGAGCCGGCGTTGCCTGCCCGGGGCTTGCGGCCGAACCTGGCGGCGCATCCGTTGCGACTGTGGATTCGCACTCGGGGCATACGCGGCGCGGTTCGGCCTGGTAGACCAGTTCGCCGTCGTCGCCCTCGATGCGCTCGATGAAATAGGGATCGACGCGGTAGCCGCCGTTCGCAATCACCGCGTAGCTGGCCGCCATCTGCAGCGGTGTGACGTTGGCGCTGCCGAGCGCGAGCGAGAGATTCTGCGGTAGCTGTTCAGGGTCGAATCCGAAGTGGGCGATGTGCTGCAGTGCGGCCTCGATACCCATGCTGCGCAGCAGTCGAATCGAGACCAGATTGCGCGATTTCGTCAGCGCATAGCGCAGCCGCGTCGGCCCGAAGAACTTGCCCGAATAGTTCTCCGGCCGCCAGGCGCCCTCCAGGCTGGCGTCATCGACCACCACCGGTGCATCGTTGATCAGGCTGGCCGGGGTAAAACCGTTCTCGAGTGCTGCCGAATAGATGAAGGCCTTGAAACCGGAGCCGGGCTGCCGGCTGGCCTGAGTCACCCGGTTGAACTTGCTGTGGTAGAAGTCGTAGCCACCGACCAACGCGCGGATCGCGCCATCGTCCGGCGAGAGTCCGACCAACGCACCGGCGACCCGCGGAACCTGGGCCAACGACCAGATGGTATTGCCCTCCTCGTCCTGTTTCGGTCGGACGCGGACCAGATCGCCGATCGCGACGACATCGGCCGCGGACTTGGGCGCTGTTCCGCGACGGTTGACCGAGACGTAGGGCCTTGCCCAGTCCATCTGCTCCCAGGCGACCGTGACGCGCTCACCGTTTCCGATGTAGGCGGTGAACGCCTTCTCGGCCAGCTCGGTCACAAGCGCCGGCCGCAGCTCGCCAACCGTCGGCCGGTCCGCAAGCAGGCCGTCCAGTCCCTCATCATCGGTCGGCAGCGTCTCGACCTTCGCCTCCGGGCCGAAGTAACCGTGCCTCTCCGAATAGGCGTCGAGCGCGTCGCGCAAGGCCTGGTTGGCCGCCGCCTGTTCTTTGCCACGGACCGTCGTGTGCACGACGTAACCGCCGGTGTAGGCCTCCTGGCCGTAGCGCTCGACCATCTCGGTGCGGACCATTTCCGCGACGTAGGGCGCCTCCACTTCGATCGCCGGCGCGTAGCGGCTGGCACTGACCGGTTGCGCGACTGCGGTCGTGTACTCCGTCTGCGAGATGTACCCGAGATCCCGCATGCGGCCGAGGACATAGTTGCGCCGTTCGATCGCCCGCGGCGGATTGGCCAGCGGATTGGAGCGGGACGGCGCCTTCGGCAGGCCGGCGATCATCGCGGTCTGGGCGAGGTCGAGTTCGTCGACTGGCTTGCCGTAATAGACCTGGGCGGCCGCGCCAACGCCGTAGGCACGATGGCCAAGGTAGATCTTGTTCAGGTACAGCTCGAGGATCTCGGGTTTGCTGAGATCCTCCTCGATGCGTAACGCGAGAAAGATCTCGCTGAGTTTGCGGGTGTAGGTCTTCTGGCGGGTCAGGTAGAAATTACGGGCGACCTGCATCGTTATCGTGCTGCCACCCTGCTTCTTTTCCCCGGTCAGCGCCAGCTGCAGCCCGGCACGTATGAGGCCGCGGTAATCAACGCCCGGGTGTTTGAAGAAGCTGTCGTCTTCGGCGGCCAGAAAGGCCTGCACCATGCGTTCGGGGACCTGTTCATAGGCCAGCGGGCTGCGCCGCTTCTCGCCGAATTCCGCGATCAACCCACCCTCGTGACTAACGACCTTCAACGGGACCTGCAGGCGCACGTCGCGCAGGTTCTCGATGTCCGGCAGGTCAGGTGCCAGATAGTAGTAGGCCATGCCGATGCCGACGGCCGCCGCGAGGGTGCCGGCGAGGCCGATGAACAGGCCGAACTTGATCAGGCGGACGAGCCACTTCATGCGTTGAATCACAGATTACAGAGTTTGGGAATCGGGTCGATAACCCGGTCTAGACGGGTCGCTATACTAGCCCGAAAAAGGTGGGGTTTGGGATCACCGCAGCTCGCTGCGCTGGCTTTTCCCCACAGGGATTTTCGCAATAAAACTTAAAGTCCTTCAGTGAAATCTGCAGAAGGTTTTATACTTAAGCGTGAAAATTAAAGGGAATTGTTCAGCGGCCGCTATATCCGACAAACCCAGCCCGGCAGTGCGGTTGGCCGGGCAAACACTCCACTAAGGAAGCAGGAAGTCAATCACCATGGGCCTGTTCTCCCAGAAAAAGGCGCCGCTGCTCGGGCTGGATATCAGTTCGACCGCGGTCAAGCTGCTGGAACTGAGCCAGCAGAGTGGACGCGGCGGCGTCCGCTATCGGGTCGAAAGCTACGCCGTGGAGCCGCTGCCATCCACCGCGGTCGTCGAGAAGAACATCGCCGACGTCGAGGCGGTCGGTAAGGCCGTCAAGAATGTCGTTAAGAAGGCGGGCACGCGCAACAAGCGTGCCGCCGTCGCGGTATCCGGCTCGGCCGTGATCACCAAGATGATCTCGATGCCCGCCGCGCTCTCCGACCGCGAGATGGAAAGCCAGATTCAGCTCGAGGCCGATCAGTACATCCCCTACCCGCTCGAGGAGGTGAATATCGACTTCGAGGTGCAGGGCGCTTCGGAGAAGAATCCCGAGCTGGTCGATGTCCTGCTTGCCGCCTCCCGAAGCGAGAACGTCGATGATCGGGTCGCGGCACTGGAACTGGCCGGGCTGTCCTGCGAGATCGTCGACGTCGAGGCCTACGCGATGGAGACCGCGTGTTCCCAGCTCGTCGACCAGTGGCCGAACGCGGGCGACGGGCAGACGATTGCCGTGGCCGATATCGGTGCCACGACCACCACGCTGAACGTGATGCACGATGCCCGCATCATCTATACGCGGGAACAGAATTTCGGTGGCCGCCAGCTGACCGAGGAGATCCAGCGCCGTTATGGGCTGTCGGTCGAGGAAGCGGGCATGGCAAAACGCCAGGGTGGTCTCCCGGACAACTATGTACCGGAGGTGCTCGAGCCGTTCAAAGAGGCGATGGCCCAGCAGATCAACCGCTCGATCCAGTTCTTCTATTCGGCAAGCGCGTTCAACAGCGTCGATATCGTGGTGCTGGCCGGTGGCAGTTCGTCAGTGGCCGGTGTCGATGACCTGATTCAGGAGCGACTCGGCGTTGAGACCATGATCGCCAATCCATTCGCCAACATGGCGGTCGCGTCGAAGGTGAAGCCACAGGTCCTGAGCAACGATGCACCGGCGCTGATGATCGCCTGCGGCCTGGCATTGCGGAGTTTCGACTGACATGGCGAGAATCAACCTTCTTCCCTGGCGCGAAAAGCTGCGCAAGCAACGGCAGCGTGACTTCGGTCTCGTCGCCCTGGTGGCACTGCTCGTAACGGCGCTCGGCATCGGGTACTGGCATTGGTTCAACCAGAGCCTCATCGAGCACCAGGAGGACCGCAACCGGTTTCTCGAAAAAGAGATCGCACGGGTCGACAAGGAGATCCGTGAGATCCAGCAACTGGAGCGGACGCGCGACCAGTTGATTGCCCGGATGAAAGTGATCGAGGACCTGCAGGTCAGTCGCCCGCAGATCGTCCACCTGTTCGACGAACTCGTGACCGTGCTGCCGGATGGTGCGCACCTGACCGAGGCCGCGCAGACCGGCGGCAGCCTGGTGCTGGACGGGCGCGCGCAATCCAACGCGCGCGTCTCGACCCTGATGCGCAACGTCGATGCCAGCCCATTCCTGGCCCAGCCGCGGCTTGCCATCATCGAGAACAAGGACGCTGACCGCCAGTCGGCGGCCGGCAGTACCTTCAAGCTCAACTTGAAGCAGGTCGTGCCGAAGAAGGAGTCGCAACAATGAACCTGCAGGAACTCAACGAGCTCGACTTCAGCAACATCGGCGACTGGCCCGCGATAGTCAAGGCGGTTCTGGTCCTGATCCTGTGTGCCCTGGTGGTGACCGGGTGGTACTTCCTGTATGCGGAGGACCAGTACAAGCAGCTCGAGCGGGTCGAGAAGACCGAACTCGAGCTGCGCCAGGACTTCGAGATCAAGCAGGCCAAAGCCGCCAACCTCGAGGCCTACCGCGCACAGCTGGCCGAGATGCAGGAGTCGTTCGGCTCGATGCTGCGGCAACTCCCGAACCGGACCGAGGTCGCCGACCTGCTGGTCGACGTCTCGCAGACCGGCCTGGCGGCCGGCCTGGAGTTCGAACTGTTTCAGCCGCAGGGCGAGGTGCCGAGGGACTTCTATGCGGAGTTGCCGATCAAGATACGGGTGATCGGGGACTATCACGAGTTCGGTGAGTTTGTCAGTGGCCTGGCCGCGCTGCCGCGGATCGTGACAGTGCACAACGTGAAGATATCGCCGCGGCGCGGCGAAGGCGCAGGTCTGCAGCTGGAAGCGACGGCGAAGACCTATCGCTACCTCGAAGAGGCAGGTGGTTGACGGTGAAGAAGCTAGTAATGGTTGCTCTGCTGCTGCCCATCGTGGGCTGCGCAAACAAGGACATGAACGATCTGCAGGACTTCGTTGCCGAGGTCAAGGCCCGCCCGCCGGCCGGCATCGAACCGATTCCGGAAGTGAAGCAGGTGGTCGGTTTTGTATATGCCGCGAAGAACCGGCGCGATCCCTTCACGCCGCAGGTCGATGAAGAGACGGCGACCGAGACCGTACTCGACGACGGCATCCGCCCGGACCGGAACCGGCGCAAAGAGGAACTCGAGAACTACACGCTCGATTCGCTGCGCATGGTCGGTACGCTCGAACAGGGCCAGGAGACCTGGGGCCTGATCAAGACCTCGGACGGAACCATCCACCGGGTCACCGCAGGAAATTACATGGGCCAGAACGACGGCCGCATAACACGCATCAGTGAAGAAAAGATTGAGCTGATTGAACTCGTCCCGACCGGCTCCGGTTTCCTCGAACGGGAATCGGCCGTGGCCCTGGGCGAGCAATAGGAGAAGGCACGATGTTTACGAAAGTTGGGACACTCAACAAGGCACTGGTCGGCATCGCGCTGTTCTGGGCCTGCATCGTCACCGATGCGCTGGCGAACCAGCTGCAGGACATCGATTTCTCCGCGTTGCCGGGCAACCGGGTCGAGATCGTCCTGACCACCAGTGAACCGCTGGCGCAGCCGAAATCGTTCACGACCGACAACCCGGCGCGGATCGCGATCGACCTGGCCGGTATCAGCAGCGCGCTGCCGCAGAAGGTGACGCCGGTCGCGATCGGGATGGCCCGCAGCGTCACGGCGATCGAGGCCGGCGGCCGCACCCGCGTCGTCATCAACCTGCTCGAACAGGTACCGCACGAGATCAACACCGATGGCAACCGGCTGATCGTCAGTATCGGTGCAGGCAGCGGCGCCGGGGGCATGTCGCCGACCGCCAGCGCCGTCTCGGCGATGTCGACCAACCGCAATATCCCGACCCGTCAGGGGCTGGCCCTGGAGAACATCGACTTCCGCCGCGGGCCGCAGGGCGAGGGCCGGATCGAGATCGATCTGTCCGATCCCTCGATCACGGTCGACATGCGCCAGCAGGGCAAGAGCGTCGTGCTCGATTTCATCGATACCCAGCTGCCGCCCCAGCTTGCCCGCACGCTCGACGTGATGGACTTCGCGACCCCGGTGCAGGTGATCCAGACGCGCCCGGATGGCCGCAACGTCCGCATGACGATCTCGACCGAAGGCGAGTTCGAGCATCTGGCCTACCAGGCCAACGATAGGTACACCGTCGAGTTCCGCGCGCTGACCAAGCGGGAGAAAGAGGCCCTGCGCCGCGAGCAACAGGTCTACGAGGGCGAGCGGCTGTCGCTCAACTTCCAGGACATCGAGGTGCGCGCGGTGCTGCAGCTGCTGGCAGACTTCACCGGCCTCAACATGGTGGTCAGTGACACCGTCGCCGGCCGGATCACGCTGCGCCTGCAGAACGTCCCCTGGGATCAGGCCATGGATATCATCCTGAAGACCAAGGGACTGTCGCAGCGTCGCACCGACAACGTCGTCCTGATCGCACCGACCGAGGAGATTGCGGCGCGTGAAAAACTGGAACTGGAGTCGCAGCAACAGATCGAGGAACTCGCCCCGCTGCGTTCCGAACTGATCCAGGTCAACTATGCGAAGGCGGCCGAGTTCGCCGCCCTGCTCAAGTCCTCGGAGAATACGCTGATCTCGGATCGCGGCAGCGTCTCGATCGATGAGCGCACCAATACACTGCTGGTCCAGGATACGGCCGCGAAGCTCAACGAGATCCGTGCATTGCTTCTCGACTTGGATATCCCGGTCCGACAGGTCCTGATCGAATCCAGGATCGTTATTGCGAACAACGATTTCGCGAAAGACCTCGGGGTCAGGTTGGGCATCTCGGGCACCAAAGAGAAAGATAACCACGTGTTTATCGGTGGCGGTGGCATCGGGCCCGATGCCCCGACCAACATCGGCGACGCGGATACGATCGGCCTGAACGACAACCTGCTCGTGAACCTGCCGCAGACCCTCGCGCCGGGATCCGGCGGGGCCGCAAACTTCGTGCTCGGCAAGCTCGGCGATTACCTGTTGCGCCTCGAGCTCACGGCAATGCAGCAGGAAGGCAAGGGTGAGATCGTCTCCAGCCCGCGTGTCATCACCGCCGACCAGAACGAGGCGACGATCAAGCAGGGTGTGCAGATCCCGTATCAGGAAGCGACCTCGAGCGGCGCAACCTCCGTGTCGTTCAAGGACGCCGTGCTCGAACTGACGGTTACCCCGTCGATCACGCCGGATGACCGCGTGATCATGGATCTGCTGGTCAAGAAGGACAACCCGGACTTCACCCGCGCCGTGCTGGGTGTCCCGCCGGTCGACACGCGCGAGCTGACGACGTCGGTCCTGGTCGACAATGGAGAGACGGTCGTGCTCGGCGGCGTATTCGAACGCAACAAGTCCACCAGAACCCAGCGGGTACCGTTCTTCGGCGACCTCCCCTACCTCGGCTGGATGTTCAAGCAGGAACAGAACCAGGACGAGAACGCCGAACTGCTGATCTTCATCACCCCGAAGATCCTCAAGGACACGCTGACGCTGCGATAGCGTCGACATTCGAACCTGGTCCGGGCGCCCAATTGTTCGGGCGCCCGGATGTTCAGTCCTGTTAACATCCGCCGCCATGGCGAAACCAAACCGTATTTTTTTGATCGGCCCGATGGGGGCCGGAAAGACCACGATCGGCAAGCAGCTCGCGCAGTCGCTGGGGATGGATTTCAACGACTCCGACCAGGAGATCCAGCGTCGCACCGGCGTCGATATCCCGACGATCTTCGAGTACGAAGGCGAGGAGGGATTCCGTCAGCGCGAGGCGCAGGCGATCGAGCAGCTGACCCAGGTCGACAACCAGGTGCTCGCGACCGGCGGCGGCGCAGTGCTGCGCCCGGAGAACCGTCAATACCTGTCAGCACGCGGCATCGTTGTCTTCCTGGCGTGTTCGCCGAAACAGCAGTACGAGCGCACCTACCGCGACCGCAACCGCCCCTTGCTGCAGAACGGCGACCCGCTCGGCAAGCTTGAATCGCTGACCGCGGAACGCGATCCCCTGTATCGGGACACCGCTGATTATGTCGTCAGCACCGAAGGACGCAGCGCCACGTCGGTCGCCAATGAGATCATCGAGTTGCTGCACCGCTGAACCGTTGCCGGTGCAGGTGTACACTCTCCGCTATGAGCGAGTCCCCGTCGGCGAGCCATGTCAGCGCCTGAACGAACTCTCAAGGTCGATCTCGGCAACCGCAGCTACCCGATTTTCATCGGCGCACAGCTGATTGGCGACCCCGACTGCTACCGCCCCTACATGGGCGGCAGCCAGGTCATGCTGGTCAGCAACGAGACCGTTGCACCCCTCTACCTCGATCAGGTGCGCGCGGCACTCGAGGGGCTGCGCGTCGAGCAGGTCGTCCTCCCCGACGGCGAGCAATACAAGACCCTGGAGGTGCTCGACCGGATCTACACCGCGCTGCTCGACGCGCGCTTCGATCGGCGCTGCACGCTGGTGGCGCTGGGCGGCGGCGTGGTCGGCGACATGACCGGCTTCGCGGCCGCGACCTATCAGCGCGGTGTGCAGTTCATCCAGGTGCCGACCACCCTTTTGTCACAGGTCGACTCGTCGGTTGGAGGAAAGACCGGGGTCAATCATCCGCTCGGCAAGAACATGATCGGCGCGTTTCATCAGCCGCGCTGCGTGATAGCCGATACGGCAACCCTCGACACCCTGCCAGACCGTGAACTGTCGGCCGGCCTTGCCGAGATCATAAAGTACGGCCTGATCAACGATGCGGCGTTTTTTGACTGGCTGGAAGGCAATATGTCGCGGCTCGTCGCGCGCGATCCGGCCGCCCTCGCCTACGCGATCGAGCGCTCCTGTCGGGACAAGGCGGCGATCGTCGAGGCGGATGAGCGCGAAGCCGGGCAGCGTGCCCTGCTGAACCTCGGACATACCTTCGGCCATGCGATCGAGACCGGCATGGGTTATGGCAGCTGGCTGCATGGCGAGGCGGTGGCGGCCGGCATGTGTATGGCCGCGCGGCTGTCGGTTGCCTTGGGGTGGCTGGACCCGGGCGCGCTGCACCGGCTGGTGGCATTGCTGGAAGCCGCGCGGCTGCCGGTCAGGCCGCCGGACGCGATCGACGCAGTGAGATTTCAGCAGCTGATGGCGGTTGACAAGAAAGTGCTCGATGGACGGCTC
>JASFVZ010000228.1:0-4726 GCA_050049565.1 Chromatiaceae bacterium
CACCTGGTCGTTGATTCGCCAAGTGGCAGGCTCGGTGACAGCGTTTTCTCGGCCGAGGACAAGGCCGCGCATGTCTGCCCGGTCGGCGCGATTCTGCCCAAACACAGCGGCTTCGACAGGCCGATCGGCGAGCGCCTTTACGACCGGCAGCCGATCAGCCAGGTCGGCGATGTCGCGGCCCACGAAGACGGGGTCTAGCACCATGGCAGAGAAGATCCGGGTCGCAACGGCGTCGCTCTGCGGCTGTTTCGGTTGCCATATGTCCCTGCTCGACATCGATGAGCGTATCCTCGATCTGGTCCAGCTGGTGGAGTTCGACCGGACACCGTTGACCGACATCAAGGAGATCGGCCAGTGCGATGTCGGGATCATCGAGGGTGGCGTTGCAAACGCCGAGAATGTCGAGGTGCTGCGCGAGTTTCGCGCCCATTGCACGACCCTGGTGGCGCTCGGTGCCTGTGCCGTCAACGGCGGCATCCCGGCGATGCGCAACCAGTTCGAGCTCGCGGCGTGTCTGCAAGAGGCCTACGTCGACGGGATCGGTGTCGACAACCCGATGATTCCGAACGATGCCGAGATACCGATGCTGCTCAACAAGGTGCACCCGATACACGAGGTGGTCAGGATCGATCACTTCCTGCCCGGGTGCCCACCGTCGGCGGACACCATCTGGACCTTTCTGACGGAGTTGATCGCAGGCAAACCGATCCGCTTCCCCTACCAGCAGATTCACTACGATTGAGCGCCAACACGGGATTTAGGCCATGCCGTCACTCGAAACCGCAGATCATCCGGAACGACTGAACCGTGTCGTCATCGAGCCGCTGACCCGCGTCGAGGGCCACGGCAAGGTCACGCTGCTGCAGGATGACGACCAGCGGATCAAGCAGGCGCGGCTGCATATCGTCGAGTTCCGTGGTTTCGAGAAATTCATCCAGGGACGACCCTATTGGGAACTCCCGGTACTGGTGCAGCGCCTGTGCGGCATCTGCCCGGTGAGCCATCATCTGGCCGCGGCCAAGGCGACAGACATGTTGGTCGGCGCCCGTGAACTGACGCCGACCGCCGAGAAGATCCGCCGCCTGATGCACTATGGACAGACGCTGCAGTCCCACGCGCTGCACTTCTTCCATCTTTGTTCGCCGGACCTGCTGTTCGGTTTCGACGACGCGGTGCGGCATCGCAACATCGTCGGTGTCATCGAAGACCATCCGGAGATTGCTAAGCAGGGCGTACTGCTGCGCAAGTATGGTCAGGAAGTGATCCGCCTGACCTCCGGCAAGCGGGTCCATGGCACCGGCGCGATCCCGGGCGGCGTTAACAAATCCTTGAGTGCCGACGAGATCAACTACCTGTCGCGGGACATCGATCAGATCGTCGCCTGGGGCCAGGACGCGGTCGAGCTGATCAAGACGGTGTTCATGGAGCATTACGATTATCACCTGGCCTTCGGTGCCTGTGAGGCCAACGCCTTGAGCCTGGTTCGCGAGGACGGCGCGTTCGATATCTATCATGGCGGTCTGCGTGCGCGCGACGCGGAAGGCCGGGAGATCTTCGACCATGTCGACTACACGCAGTACACCGACTACATCAAGGAGGCCGTGAAGAACTGGAGCTACATGAAGTTCCCCTTCATCCGCCACCTGGGACCAGAGGTCGGTTGGTATCGCGTCGGCCCATTGGCACGGGTCAACAATTGCGACTTCTTCACCACGCCACTCGCAGAGCAGGCACGCCAGGGCTTCATCCAAATCGGCGCCGGCCGGCCGGTCCATGCCGCACTCGCCTATCACTGGGCGAGGCTGATCGAGCTTCTGTATTGCACCGAAGCGATCCGGATCCTGCTTCGGGACCCGGACATCGCCGGAAACGACCGGGTCAGCCGGGGCGACATGCAGACGGTTGGGATCGGCGTGATAGAGGCACCTCGCGGCACGCTGTTCCACCACTACGAGATCGACGAGCAGAGCATCGTGACCAGGGCAAACCTGATCGTCTCGACCACCAACAACAACCAGGCGATGAACGAGTCTATCCGCCAGGTCGCCAGTCGATACCTCGACGGGAACACGTTGACCGAGGCCCTGCTCAACCAGGTGGAGGTGGCCATCCGCGCTTACGACCCCTGCCTGTCGTGTGCCACACACGCGATGGGCAAGATGCCGCTCGAGATTACCCTGCTGAACGCGCGCGGCGCGGTCGTCGATCGCTTGGAAAAGCGGCCGTCCGGAGCGATCGAGCAATGCGGCATCTGATAATCCCGGCGCCAGGCGATGCGGTGACGGGCATGCCCGCTGAAGTGCAGGCACCGGCCGTCCCGCCCATACTGGTCTTCCCCTGGGGCAATCCGTCACGCGGTGACGATGCGATCGGTCCCCGTATCGAAGAACTGCTTGGGCAGCGTGACCTGCCGGGTGTCGAGCTACTCACGGACTTTCAATTGCAGATCGAGCATGTGGTCGACATCGAACACAGGGTCTGCGTCGTGTTTGTCGACGCCAGTGTCTCGGCGACACCGCCCTTCGAGTTTGCGGCGCTGCAGTCGGCAGCCGACATCAGCTATACAACGCATGCGATGTCGCCACAGGCACTGATGACGGTCTACCAACGGGTCAGCCGGCAGAACCCGCCGCCGTGTTATCTGTTGTCGGTGCGCGGGTATGATTTCGAATTGGGGCGGCCGCTGTCAGAGGCGGCCCGCCAGCACGCGGACCAGGCCGTCGAGTTTCTGGTCGGTTTCATCGATAAGCAGGTCGCGCAGCTTGACACTCTGGACGTCAAGTAATGGCATAGCTATAGCTGCGATCACGATCCCGACATCAATGAACGACAGTGAGTTGGTGAGAATACGCAGGTGCACGCCCTTATCGACCAGTCGCTTGAAGAAAGAAACACCTTCCTTTCCGGGAACGGACTACGGCAATAGAAACACCCGCTCATCGGTCAGGTCTTCGAAGTCGGGCGCCCGCTGCGTCAGCAGGTCGTTGGCATCGTGCGAGTTGGTTATCTTCCCCGGGTTAGCCGCAACCACGACCGCATCACGAATGATGTACGCCAAGTCGCCGTCCCAAAGCGCGTCTTCAAGGTCGGGGTTCAGCAACGCAGTCATGTCGTTCTACGTCTGCTGTTCTTCCATGAAGGCCTCAGCGCATCGTACCTGTCGTGGAGATCCTCCTCGGCGAGGCGCAACGCACGAATCCGCCCGGAGCGGATTCGAACAGGCACAGCCTGGCCCGAAGGGCGTTGCACAGGGAGGTGCAACGTACGAATCCGCCCGGAGCGGATTCGAACAGGCACAGCCTGGCCCGAAGGGCGTTGCACAGGGAGGTGCAACGTAACGGCAAGACCAGGCGTGGCTGGACCAGCGAGGGCTCCGAGAATCACCGGACTTACCAAGCAGCCCACTAGACTTTGATGGTGTTTCGGGTATCGACATGAGGCCGTCCCGGAGGCGGCGGTCAGGGAACGATCTCCCCTACCTCATGTCCGAAACCACGGTCGCAAATCGTGGGATTTGCCGGTGGGTGACTTCAAAAAACGGCTGATACTCAGCGATTACCTTCAGGGCATTGCGGCCCTGGCCAACCCGCCAATGGAGCGGGTGAAGGCGGCAACGGCACCTATGACAGCCAGTGCCGGCGGCAGTGGCGCCGGAGGTGCAGGCGATCAAGGTGGTGCGGGTACGGCACCGGCTGGATCGGCCGGTTCCCAGGGCAGGGCGCAGCGCAGGGCCACACAGGGCGTGCCCCCTGACATCCCGGATGGCAGACTAACGGCGCGGTGGCCCGGCAGCTGCGAGACGCCGCGCAGGCAGAGCGCGATCCTGAACTCAGGGCGCGACTCTGGGATGAGTCCCGCCGCTACGAACGCGGTACACATTGACTTGGATTTGGAGATGAAGGGCATCCGATTCCTGTCCCTTTACCTGCCCGTCGCCCTGCTGGCAGGGTGCGTGACCACCGGTTCGAGCGTCTCAAGAAACCGGTCGCCGAACTCCCGGAGCAGAAATCGCTGGACGTCTGGATTGAGACCTTCGATCCCGGCCCGCTATCGACCCACACCGAGCTGGCGGAGGGGCTGTCGATGGCCCTCCGCAAGGCCGAGATGCGGTTGGCACGGGACCTGGCCCCGGATGCCTTCGCACGCGACCTGCAGACCGACCAGGCCGGTGGGTTCGTCGTGGGTGGTCTGCAGGCTGCGAGCGACCCGATGAGCCGCCGGATCCGCGTCGCACCTCAGCGTGATTTTCTTTTGATCGGTGCGCTCAACGGCCACGTCGACGATTACTGTCTCGAGACGCAGGCGCCGTACGCCGAATGGCGCAGCGCACGTACCGAGGAGCTCGAGGCGTTTCGTGTGGTCAGGCGCGAGGCGTGACAACGCCGGCTTGGTGCCGCGGCGATCGCCGGGGCGATTGCCCGGGGCCTGGCGGCCGACAGCGACACGCGGGTCAGCAGCGGGACCTGACGTGACGGGATGGTCGTGGGCGGGATCGACGGCCTAAAGTCGGGCCTCGACGAGGATGCCGAGTCCAGCATCCATCGTGCCGCCATCGACGAGCGCGATGCCTCGTTCTCTGCCAAGGCGAGCGCATTGGTCGTTGATATTGATGGCGAGACCCATGAGCTGACCGGCTCGGCCGAGGTCCAGAATGAAAAGTGGCGGGACTTGCTGTGTCGAATCTACGCAGCCGAGACCGGCCTGATCGAGGCATCCAACTGACGGT
>JASFVZ010000229.1:0-4687 GCA_050049565.1 Chromatiaceae bacterium
ATCGGCACCGGATCGACCTGGCCGTGTTTGCCGGGTTCTCCGCGCTGCGACAGCGTGCGGTTCTGCAGCAGTGGTTCCGACGGGCCGATGTTGCGCCGCCATCGTCGACAACCCTGGCCGAGCTGCGGCATCAGTTGCTCGAAGCGCGGGAAGACAGCGGTCTGTGTTTCGAACTCGGCCGGTATCGGCTGCGGCGATTCCGGGGCATCGCCTGGTTGATCGAGGCGCCGCCGGTCGATGTGCCGGGCGGGGCCATTGCCTGGCCTGACGGTAGCGAATCCCTGGCGCTGCCCTACGGGTTGGTCCGGCGGGTCTGGCGACGGGGCGGCATCGCGCCGGAGAGCTGGTCGAACGGACGGCCCGAGATCCGCTTTCGGGCGCCCGGTTTCCGCTGTCAGCCGGTCGGCCGACAGGGCCGGCGCGCCCTCAAGGCGCTCGCCCAGGAGCACGGCATTCCACCCTGGCAACGGCCCTGGCTGCCACTGCTGTATATCGACCGACGACCCGCGGCGGTCGCGAACTGCTGCGTCTGCGAACCGTTCGGCAGCGACGGCGAGGGCTGGTGGATCGAGTGGTCAGTGCCGCCCTGAGTCCCACGCAGGTGGGCCAACCGGATTCCGGCGATGACCCGCGCAGCGGATCGCGTATCTATTGCGCCCGTGGAGACCAGGCCCGCTTAGTCCGCGTCGCTTGACTGGCTTATGCTGGTCATCGACCGTTACGGGTTGCCAGGGTCCGTTATGAGCTTCACCAACAGCTATGCCTTTCGACGCCCGTTAGAGGGCCTGATGGTCAATGCGCTGTTGGTGATCGCCGGCGTCCTGCTGTTCTATGGGCTGAACGCGCCGATCCTGACGCTCGAGAAGTTCTATCTGTTCAGCAATACGGTCAGCCTGCTGTCGGCGCTGCAGCAGCTTGCGCAGGAGGCCGAGTGGGGGCTGTTCGTGCTGATTGGCGTCTTCAGCGTGCTGTTCCCGATTCTCAAGTTGCTGATGCTTCTGCTGGTGTGGAATTTCGACCCAAGCCAGGGGGATCGCCACCGAGCGCACCTGCACTGGTTGTCGGTCTACGGCAAGTGGTCGATGCTCGATGTGTTCGTCGTGGCATTGCTGGTCGTCTCGGTCAAACTCGGCGCGATGGCCGAGGCCCGGGTCGAGATCGGCATCTACGCCTTCGCGGCCAGCGTCATCCTGACCATGCTGCTGTCGGCCTGGATCGGGCGTCATGCCCAGACCGCAGTGCAACCCGATACTGATCCGATCCAAGAGGAGGGCTCGTCCTGATGCATGTCACCCTGGTCCATATCCACGTCAAGCCCGGTACCGAGTCCGCGTTCATCGAGGCGTGCCGACGCAACCATGAGGCATCGGTGCAGGAGGACGGCAACCGACGCTTCGACGTCCTGCAGGACGCAGCAGAGCCGATGCATTTCGTTTTGTATGAGGCCTACGTCAGCGCTGAGGCCGCCGCCGCACACAAGCAGACCGCGCACTACCTCGCCTGGCGGGAGACGGTCGCGGACATGATGGCCAAACCGCGTGAGGGCATTTCGTTCAATGGGCTTTATCCGGAGGCCTAGGGCAGACTGTGCCTGCCGGTCGATGTCGGGCACAGCCCGACCCACTTAACTGCCACCGCCTGAAACCCCCGTGTCCCGGCAGGTCTACAAGACGGTCCGCCATACGCTAAAATACCGAGTTCGTCGTCGTAGGGGCCAGCATGCAGGACATTAATCCGATCACGCAGAAAATCGCCGATCTGAGGGGACGCCTCGAGTCCCTCAGGGGGTACCTTTGACTATGAAGGTAAGCAGGAGCGTCTGACCGAGGTCCAGCGGGAACTCGAAGATCCGGATATCTGGAACGACCAGGAGCGCGCCCAGGCGCTCGGCAAAGAGCGTGCAGCGCTCGAGGGCGTGGTCGACACCATCGACGCATTGAGCAGCGGTCTGGCCGATGGCGCCGATCTGCTCGAGATGGCCGTAGACGAGGGCGATGCCGACACCGTCGATGCGGTGGCAGCGGACGTCGAAAGGTTCGAGCAGCAGGTCGCCGATCTCGAATTCCGCCGCATGTTCTCCGGTGAGGCCGACCCGAACAATGCCTTTCTCGACATCCAGGCCGGATCGGGTGGTACCGAGGCGCAGGACTGGGCCGAGATGCTGCTGCGCATGTACCTGCGTTGGGGCGAGCAGCACGGCTTCAAGACGGAGCTGATGGAGGTTTCGCCCGGCGAGGTCGCGGGTGTCAAATCCGCCACTATCCGGTTCGAAGGCGAGTACGCGTTCGGCTGGTTGCGCACCGAGACCGGGGTGCATCGACTGGTCCGCAAATCGCCGTTCGACTCCGGCAATCGTCGACATACCTCGTTCAGTTCGGTGTTCGTGTCGCCCGAGATCGACGACTCGATCGAGATCGAGATCAACCCCGCCGACGTGCGGACCGACACCTACCGCGCCTCAGGCGCGGGCGGTCAGCATGTCAACAAGACCGACTCGGCGATTCGCCTGACCCATATGCCGACCGGTATCGTGGTGCAGTGCCAGAACGACCGCTCACAACACAAGAACCGCGACCAGGCCTGGAAGCAGCTAAAGGCCAAGCTGTATGAGCTCGAGATGCAGAAGCGCAGCGAGAGTGCCCAGGCGCTCGAGGAGACCAAGTCGGACATCGGCTGGGGCAGCCAGATCCGCTCCTATGTGCTCGACCAGTCGAGGATCAAGGATCTAAGGACCAATGTAGAGACCGGCAATACCCAGGCCGTGCTGGACGGCGGGCTCGATCAGTTTATCGAGGCCAGCCTGAAGAGTGGGCTCTGAGTGTCTGAGTTTACCAAGCCGCCCGCTTGCCCCAGGCGGATTGCCGCGATGACAGGCGCTGCCGTATCACCCGAGATTGCCGGTTGAACCGATGACCGAACAACAAGACGAAAACAAGCTGATCGCCCAACGTCGCGAAAAGCTCGCGGTGATTCGTGAGAACGGCGTGGCGTTTCCCAATCACTTCCGCCGCGATGTCCTGGCCGCCGAGCTGCAGGACCGCTTGGGTGACAAATCGAAAGCGGAACTCGAGACGCTTGCCCAGCGGGCGCGCGTAGCCGGACGGATCATGGCCCGGCGCGGACCCTTCATCGTCGTCCAGGACATGTCGGGTCGCATTCAGTTCTATGTCGACAAGAAGAGCCTGCCCGAGGCGCTGACACAGCAGATCAAGTCCTGGGACATCGGCGATATCGTCGGCGGCGAGGGTCCGGTACACAAGTCCGGCAAGGGTGATCTCTATCTCTATCTGGACGATGCCGCGCTGCTGACCAAGGCCCTGCGGCCATTGCCGGAAAAGTGGCATGGTCTGGCCGACCAGGAACAGCGCTACCGGCAGCGCTATGTCGACCTGATCGTCAACGAAGACGCGCGGCAGACCTTCAGGCTCCGATCGAAGATCATCAGCTATATCCGCGACTACTTCAGCGACAACGACTTCCTGGAAGTTGAGACCCCGATGATGCAGGTGATACCCGGCGGTGCGACGGCACGGCCGTTCGTGACCCATCACAACGCCCTCGACATGGGGCTGTATCTGCGGATCGCGCCGGAGCTCTACCTCAAGCGACTGGTCGTCGGTGGCTTCGAGAAGGTGTTCGAGATCAACCGCAATTTCCGCAACGAGGGACTGTCGGCCCGCCACAACCCCGAGTTTACGATGATCGAGTTCTACGAGGCGTATGTCGACTACACGGCCCTGATGGACCGGACGGAAGAACTGATGCGCGGCATCGCGACCGACCTGCTCGGCACCAGCCAGATCACCTATCAGGGGGAGATCTATGACTTCGGCAAACCGTTTGCGCGGATGACCGTCAGGGAGTCCATCCTGCACTTCAATCCCGAGATCCAACCCGCGGATCTCGACGATCTGTCGAGCGCATCGGCACATGCCGAGCGACTGGGCATCGACATCAAGCCGACCTACGGCCTCGGCAAGGTTCAGATCGAGATCTTCGAAAAGACGGTCGAACACGCCTTGAAGGACCCGACGTTCATAACGGCCTATCCGACCGAGGTCTCGCCGCTGGCGCGCCGCAACGATGACGACCCGTTCGTCACCGACCGTTTCGAGTTCTTCGTCGGCGGGCGCGAGATCGCCAACGGTTTTTCCGAGCTGAATGACCCCGAAGACCAGGCCGAGCGGTTTCGCCGTCAGGTCGAGGAAAAAGAGGCCGGCGACGACGAGGCGATGCATTTTGACGCGGACTATGTCCGTGCGCTCGAACACGGGCTGCCGCCGACCGCCGGCGAGGGCATCGGCATCGATCGGCTGGTGATGTTGTTCACTGATTCGCCGTCGATCCGCGACGTTCTCCTGTTCCCCCACATGCGGCCCGAAGCCTGAATCGGCGTTTCCGGGCAGCTCTGCTCGAATAATCGGCGCCAAAAATGGCGTCGATTTGATCGAAATCAATCCGGTCTGCGCGCCGGTCTCGCACACTCAGCCATACCAAGGCGGGGTTACACCGTCTGCAGCGCTGGTCGCTGCTCGTTTCTACCACTAGATGAGGAATGCCCGCTGCATTCCGGGAGGAGCCCATGGCTGAGGGACGGAAATCCCTGTTCGGTCGGCTCAATGCTTGGCTGCGTCGTGCGTCGCCGGTGCTCGTGCTGGTGATCGGTGTCGGCGCCGGTGTGATCTTC
>JASFVZ010000230.1:0-4659 GCA_050049565.1 Chromatiaceae bacterium
TCCTGAATGGCGGTCAGGATGGCCTGGGCGCTGGCCAGCGTCAGCAGGCTGTAGGCCAGCATCGAGGTCAGGACGTGGACCCGCAGTTCCCAACCGCTGCCTTCGTCGAGCAGCCGGCTGCCCGGAAAGCGCAGTTCCAGCAGGACGGTAATCGCGGCAATCGGCAGCGCCAGGATCGCGAGGTTCTCGACCGGCTTGGTCAGCGCGGAGATCAGCAGCAGGCCGGCGACCGTCCAGGCGGCCAGGGAGACGGCGTTGAAAAAGCTGAGATTGAGCCCGCCCTCGATGAACAAGTCGGCATAGAGCACCAAGCCGTGCAGCGCCAGGCCGATGAAGCCGAGGATCAGCCCGAGGTTTCGGGGTGGCCGCCAGTTCTGCTCGGTCCCAAACAGCCGCAAGCCGGAGCTGAGCCCGCCGCAGATGTAGAAAATGGCGGCCGGAAATGCGATCAGCGACATGTTCATCCAACCCCAGATCATGGCATAACGACCCGGTGGCTGCATCCGTATAATGTGAGACTCCCGACGGCCGCCGAAGCGGCCCCTTGCCATCTGAAAAAGCGATCGATTGCCTATGTTTTCCAGTCTCTCCGACCGCCTCGGCGGCGTCCTGCAGAAGGTCCGCGGCCAGGGCCGAATCAGCGAAGACAACATCAAGGAAACCCTGCGCGAGGTGCGCATGGCGCTGCTCGAGGCCGACGTCGCGCTGCCGGTGGTCAAGGATTTCGTCGAGCAGGTGCGCGAGAAGGCGCTCGGCGAGGAGGTCCTGCGCAGCCTCACCCCCGGCCAGGTGCTGGTCAAGATCGTCAACGACGAACTCGTGCACGTCATGGGCGAGGCGAACGAGGACCTCGACCTTGCCGCGCAGCCGCCGGCGATCATCCTGATGGCCGGTCTGCAAGGCTCGGGTAAGACGACCAGCGTTGGCAAGCTCGCCCGCCTGTTGCAGGAACGTGACAAGAAGAAGGTCATGGTGGTCAGCGCCGACGTCTACCGGCCGGCGGCCATCGAGCAGCTGCAGACGCTGGCCGCAGAGGTCGGCGCGGGGTTCCACCCGTCGAGCGGCGACCAGAAGCCGTTGGCGATTGCACGCTCGGCGGTATCTGCCGCGCGCAAGGGCTACTTCGACGTGCTGATCGTCGACACCGCAGGCCGGTTGGCGATCGACGAGGAGATGATGGCCGAGATCCAGGCCCTGCACGGCGAGCTCGAGCCGGTCGAGACCCTGTTCGTGGTCGATGCGATGACCGGCCAGGATGCGGCCAACACCGCCAAGGCCTTCAATAACGCGCTGCCGCTGACCGGGGTGATCCTGACCAAGACCGATGGTGACGCGCGGGGCGGTGCGGCGCTGTCGATCCGGCACATCACCGGTAAGCCGATCAAGTTCCTCGGGGTCGGCGAGAAGACCTCGGCGCTCGAGCCCTTCCATCCGGACCGGGTCGCGTCCCGGATCCTCGGCATGGGCGATGTCCTGTCGCTGGTCGAGGAGGTCACCAAGAAGGTCGACCACAAGAAGGCCGAGAAGCTTGCAAAGAAGATCCACAAGGGCGAGGGCTTCACGCTGACCGACTTCAAGGAGCAGATGGAGCAGATGTCGAACATGGGCGGCATGGCCGGACTGCTCGACAAGCTCCCGGGTATGGGCCAGGTGCCGGACGCGGTCAAGGCACAGGTCGGCGACAAGGAGATTCGAAAACTGATCGCGATCGTCAACTCGATGACGCCGCAGGAGCGCAACTTTCCGGCGGTGATCAAGGGCTCGCGCAAGAAACGGATTGCCGCAGGCTCGGGCACCCAGGTGCAGGACGTCAACAAGCTGTTGAAGCAGTTCACGCAGATGCAGAAGGTCATGAAGAAGATGAAGGGCGGTGGCATGGCGAAGATGATGCGAGGCATGCAGGGCAAGTTGCCCGGCGGGTTCCCGGGCGGGGGTATGCCACCCGGCGGTGGCGGCGGCATGCCCTTTTGACCGGCGATTTCGCGTGATTCGAAGACCGCTGGCCATTCTCGCCTTGCTTGCCGGTATGCCCGCGGTGTCTGTCGCGGCCACGCCCTGCGAACAGTTGATGGAGCAGAGCAATGCGCAACTCGACGCGATGCGTCAGCACGCCGAGGCAATCGAGGGCAGCCTGCAGCGCCTGAGCGAAGCGCTGCTGCGGGCCGAACAACGCAACGTCGAACAGACCGAGCAGATCGAGCGGCTGCAGTCCGAGCTGCGCGCCCAGCGTGCGCGCGACCCGGAATACCAGTTGAAACAGCGGCGCGAGTTCTTCCGGACCCTGCGCCAGCGCCTGCCGGTCTCGGCGCTCTACGAGGTGCAGCCCGATCGGCTGGTGATCGCCAGTGATCCCGTCTTTATCTTCGGCAAGGGCGAGATCGGTGCGGAAGGGCAGGAACGCCTTGCGCCTTTGATGACGATGCTCAACGCGCTGGTCGCCGAGCTGCCCGACGAGTATCCCTGGCGGCTACGCGTGGAGGGGCACACGGACAGCCGGCCGTTGCGGGACAACCCGCGTTTCACGAACAACTGGGAGCTGTCGGCGGCCCGGGCCTTGAGCCTGCTAAAGCTGCTGGTCGCTGCCGGCCTGCCAGAGGATCGGTTGTCAGCCGTCGGCCTGGCCGACACCGCACTGCGGGACCGTGGCGACAGCAAGGCGGCGCACCGGCGCAACCGCCGCATCGAGCTGCATCTGGTCTACGGGTCTTAGTCGCTGGCCGCCAACAGACGCTGGACCAGCTGGCGGCTCTCGTCCCTGTGGTCGGATTCGCCGGCCGGCGACCAGCTCATATCCAATTCCAACCGGTAGGCGCCGAGGTAAGGCTTCGGCGGTCGGCCGTTCCAGTCGGCCGGGGAGAGCATCGAGAACTCCGGTATGCCGGCCGGGCCTTCATACAGGTGATAGACGTGGCCCGGGATACGCTTGAAGTTGCACCGGGCGCGGTGCAGTCGCTGATCCTCGCGTGCCTCTTCGAGGATGCGGCGGGCCTGGGCCTGCAGGCTGCGGACCTGTTCGGCGATGACCTGCAGCTGGCCGCCGAGGCGGCTGCCGATCATCGCATCGGCCTGCTCCAGTTCCTGCGCGAGGTCGACCAACCCAAAGCCGGGCGCCAGGCGGCTGACCGGGTAGGGGGAGCTGTGCGCCGGTCCGTCGTGGCGCGTCGGGGGTTGCCGTTTCGCGGGGATGTTCGTCATGTCGCTACTTCACAAAGTGGCTGATTTGCGTACAATACGCGGTTTCTCTCGACCCGGGTGGGTCGCGAAAACTGGACAGTTGTAAGGCAAATACACCATGGTTTCGATCCGTCTCTCGAGGTCCGGGGCAAAAAAACGTCCCTTTTATCATCTGGTTGCAGCTGACTCGCGACGCGCCCGCGGTGGCCGTTACATCGAGCGTCTGGGGTTCTACAACCCGATCGCCGTCGAGGGTGAAGAGGCGTTGCGCATCGACCTCGAGCGCGTCGACCACTGGGTATCGGTGGGCGGACAGCTGAGCGACAGGGCGCGCAAGCTCGTCGACAGCTATCGGAAGAGCACAGAAGGCTAAACCCGGGGCGGCTGGCGCCGCGGGTTTGATCCGGGGGCACTGGGGCCGATGTCTTCGCAACCGCCCCCGGAAGAAACGAACGCCAACGGGGGTGACGAACAGCGGTTCGTCACCCTCGGTCGTATTTCCGGAGTGCACGGCATCCAGGGCTGGGTCAAGGTGCATTCGGAAACCAGCCCACGCGCCGGCATCGTCGAGTACTCGCCCTGGTACCTGGATCAGGCCGGCCGGCGAGCGGCCTGGCGAGTCACCGCGGGGCGGCAACAGGGCAAGGTAATCGTTGCAAAGCTGGCCGGCTGCAACGACCGGAACAGTGCCGAAGCGCTGGTCGGGGCGGAAATACGGATCCGACGCCAGCAGCTGCCGGCGACGACGGCGCCCGGCGAGTTTTACTGGGCGGACCTGGTCGGCCTGCGGGTCGAGACCCTGGGCGGGATCGCGCTTGGAACGATCGATCGGCTGTTCGAGACCGGCGCCAACGACGTGATCGTGGTGGCCGGTGAGCGCGAGAGACTGGTGCCATACCTCTGGCAGCAGGTCGTTCGGGAGGTCGATCTCGAAGCCGGCGTGATGCGGGTCGATTGGGATCCGGAGTTTTGAGCGGCCGCATGCAGTTCGGCGCCGTCAGCGTGCTGCCGCCGATGTTCGACGCCTTGCGTGTCGGCGTCACCGGCCGGGCGATCGAGCGCGGTCAGGTCGATCTGCGGCTATGGAATCCGCGCGATTTCGCCGACGACGCGCACCGCACCGTCGACGACCGCCCCTATGGCGGCGGCCCCGGCATGGTGATGATGGTCGGGCCCTTGCGCCGAGCCATCGCAGCGGCCCGCGCGGCGTTGCCAGAGGCCAAGGTGGCCTACCTGAGTCCGCAGGGTCGGCGCTTCGACCAGCGGGCGGCGACCGAGATCGCGGGGCGCCCCGCATTGATCCTGCTGGCCGGCCGCTACGAGGGTGTCGACGAGCGGCTGATCCAGTCGGAGGTCGACGAGGAATGGTCAGTCGGTGACTATGTGCTGTCCGGTGGCGAACTGGCGGCGATGGTACTGATGGACGCGGTGATCCGGCTGCTGCCGGGCGTGCTCGGTCATGCGGACTCGGCCGGACAGGATTCT
>JASFVZ010000231.1:0-4647 GCA_050049565.1 Chromatiaceae bacterium
GCAACAGCCCTTCTACGCGATCGAGGGTTCGCCGGTCTTCGAATCACCGCTTGGCCTGTTCTCGGCCGACGAGGACGGCCGGATTCTCGAAGAGGACTATGGGATCCCCCGCCGGTACCTGAACGGCGTCATGTCGCCGTGGGCGGTGAAGCGGCTGCAGGAATTCAACGGCGATATCAGCCAGTTCAAGGTGGTGAAGCTGTACCCCTCGATACTCGAACAGGTCGCCGTCGCCAAGACCGAACCGGGCGACGAGAACAATCAGGACATCTCGGCGCTGGTGGGCAAGGTCGACATACGCAAGCTCGAGAGCTTTGCGCAGAACGATGCCGATGCCTACAGCTATTCCGGCGCCCTGTGTCGTGCGAACCAGGGTCTGATGGAATTCGTCGAGATGTTCAAGGCGCCGATCAAGGTGTTGCACCCGCTGCTCACCGCGACCCAGGAGGGCAATTACAACCCGACCGAGGGTCTTTCCGCACTGCCTTTCCAGGGCATCATCCTGGCCCACTCGAACGAGTCGGAATGGCAGTCGTTCCGGAACAACAAGAACAACGAGGCGTTTCTCGACCGCGTCTTCATCGTCAAGGTGCCGTATTGCCTGCGGGTCACCGAAGAGAAGCAGATCTACCAGAAGCTGCTGCGCGAGAGTTCACTGAGCCAGGCACCCTGCTCGCCCGGTACGCTGGAAATGATGGCCCAGTTTTCGGTGCTGACCCGCCTCAAGGAGCCCGAGAATGCCAGTATCTTTTCGAAGATGCGGGTGTACGACGGGGAAAACCTCAAGGACACGGATCCGAAGGCAAAGTCGGTACAGGAATACCGTGACTACGCCGGCGTCGACGAGGGGATGACCGGCATCTCGACGCGCTTCGCGTTCAAGATCCTGTCCCAGGTCTTCAATTTCGACCACAGCGAGGTAGCGGCCAACCCGGTGCATCTGCTGTATGTGCTCGAACGCCAGATCATGCGCGAGCACCTGCCGGAGGAGGTCGAAGAGGCCTACATCGGCTTCATCAAGGAGTTTCTTGCCCCGCGGTATGCCGATTTCATCGGCAAGGAACTGCAGACCGCTTATCTCGAATCCTATGCCGAGTACGGCCAGAATATCTTCGATCGCTACGTGACCTACGCCGACTACTGGATCCAGGACCAGGAGTACCGCGATCCGGACACGGGCGAGATGATGAACCGGGCGGCCTTGAACGACGAACTGGAGAAGATCGAGAAGCCGGCCGGTATCTCCAACCCGAAGGATTTCCGCAACGAGATCGTCAACTTCGTGCTCCGGGCGCGGGCCAACAACGCGGGTAACAATCCGCGCTGGACCAGTTACGAGAAACTGCGCTCGGTGATCGAGAAGAAGATGTTCTCGAATACCGAGGAACTGCTGCCGGTGATCTCATTCAACGCGAAGGCCTCTGAGTCGGAAAAGAAGAAGCACGAGGAGTTCGTCGAGCGTATGGTGGACAAGGGCTATACGCCGAAGCAGGTCAGGTTGCTGTCAGAGTGGTATCTGCGGGTACGCAAGTCGCAGTAAGCTATCCGGTGGATAGTCGTTCGGCCGCATGGCATACGCAGTAGCAATCACAAGAAGAGACGATGTCCCACTTCATTGACCGCCGTGACGGTGCGAAACGCAAGAGTGCCGTCAACCGGCAACGCTTCCTGAAGCGTTACAAGTCGCAGCTCAAGCGGGCCGTTGCCGATTCGGTCAATCGTCGCAGTATTCTGGAGACAGATGCCGGCGAAAAGGTCAATATCCCCTCGAAGGACGTATCCGAGCCGGTGTTCCACCATGGCAAGGGGGGGGTCCACGAGGGCGTGTTTCCCGGGAACAAGGAGTTCGTGCCGGGCGATCATCTGCAGCGACCCAAGGGCGGGGCCGGCGGTGGTGGCGGCAGTGCGAGCGACTCGGGTGAGGGTGAGGACGAATTCACCTTCGACCTGACTCGAGACGAATACCTGGACCTGCTGTTCGACGATCTCGAACTGCCCAATCTGGTTCGCAATCAACTCAAGGGTGCGACCGAGTTCAAGAACATCCGCGCCGGCTACGCCACGGTAGGCGCGCCGTCGAACATCGATGTCGTGCGTTCGCTGCGCGGCGCGGTAGCGCGGCGGGTGGCGCTTGGGTCACCTTACCGGAAACGCATACGGGAACTCGAGGAAGAGATCGAAGCGCTGTTGGCCGACGGGCACGAGGAATCGGATGCAGAAGTGCTCGCGCTGCGCGAGGAAGTACAGCGGCTGAAGACCCGGGTCAACGCCCTCCCATTCATCGACAACTTCGATCTGCGGTTCAAGTCCTTCGCGAAGGAACCGAAACCCACCAGCAAGGCGGTGATGTTCTGCCTGCTCGACGTGTCCGGATCCATGGACGAGGAGCGCAAGGGCCTTGCCAAGCGGTTCTTCCTGCTGCTGCATCTATTTTTGCAGCGCAGCTATGACCAGATCGACGTCGTCTTCATCCGCCACCACACCACTGCGATGGAGGTCGACGAGGAGGCATTTTTCTATGCACGCGAGACCGGAGGTACGGTGGTCAGCAGTGCATTGCACCTGGTCGACGACATCATGCGCGATCGCTATGGCTCGGGGGAGTGGAATATCTATGCGGCACAGGCCTCAGACGGCGACAACTGGGAGCTGGACTCGCCATTGTGTCGTGACCTGCTGACGACGCGGCTGGTGCCCAGGATGCGTTATTACGCTTACGTCGAGATTCGACCGAATCAACACCAGTCGCTCTGGCATGCTTACGAGCAGGTCGCAGCCGCCCTGCCGAATTTTGCGATGCAGCAGATTGACGGTCCGGAGGACGTGTTTGCGGTGTTTCGGGAGTTGTTCAAGAGACAGCCTGCATGAGCGAACGGGAGTTGATCTGCGATACCTCGGAGTGGACCTTTCCACTGCTGGAACGATTCGATCAGGAGATCGGGCGGATCGCGCACGGCGCCTATGGTCTGGACACCTATGCGAACCAGATCGAGGTCATTACCTCGGAGCAGATGATCGACGCCTACTCGTCGGTCGGGCTGCCGATCAGTTACCACCATTGGTCGTTCGGCAAGCACTTCGTTGCGACCGAACAGAATTACCGGCGCGGCCATATGGGGCTCGCGTACGAGATCGTTATCAACTCGGATCCCTGCATCGCCTACCTGATGGAGGAGAACTCCCTGCCGATGCAGGCGCTGGTGATCGCCCATGCCTGCTATGGCCACAACAGTTTCTTCAAGGGCAACTACCTGTTTCAGACATGGACCAGCGCAGATGCAATCATCGATTACCTGGTGTTCGCGCGTGCCTATGTCGCCGAGTGCGAAGAGCGTTATGGCACCGATCAGGTCGAGCTGTTGCTCGATTCCTGTCATGCGCTGATGAACCATGGCGTGGACCGTTACAAGCGGCCATCGCCGCTGTCGCTGGCAGAGGAACAGCGGCGTCAGCAGGAGCGTGAAGATTATCTGCAGTCGCAGATCAATGATCTCTGGCGCACTCTGCCGCAGACCGGCAGTGACCAACAGCGCAATTCGTCAGACCGTTTTCCCGATGAGCCGCAGGAAAACCTGTTGTACTTCATCGAGAAGAATGCGCCGCTGCTGGAGCCCTGGCAGCGTGAGATCGTGCGTATCGTGCGGAAGGTTGGGCAGTACTTCTATCCGCAGCGCCAGACGCAGGTGATGAACGAGGGGTGGGCGACTTTTTGGCACTACACGCTGCTCAATCACCTGTACGACGATGGTCGCGTCACCGACGGATTCATGCTCGAGGTCCTGCAGTCACACACCAATGTGGTGTTTCAGCCGGACTATGACTCGCGATTTTTCAACGGCATCAACCCCTATGCGCTGGGTTTCGCGATGATGCGTGATATCCGGCGCATGTGTGAATCCCCGACGGACGAAGACAGGTACTGGTTTCCGGAGGTGGCCGGGCGTGACTGGCAGGAGGTGCTCAATTTCGCGATGGCGGATTTCAAGGACGAGAGCTTTATCGCCCAGTTCCTGTCGCCGCGACTGATGCGGGAGTTCCGGCTGTTCTCCGTGCTCGATGACGAACAACGTGAGGACCTCGAAGTCACCGCCATTCATGACGAGGCGGGCTACCGCCATCTGCGTCAGGCGCTGGCCGATCAGTACAACCTTGGCAGCCGTGAGCCGAATATCCAGGTCTACGATGTCAATCTTCGCGGCGACCGTTCGCTGACGTTACGCCACTACCGATACAACGATCGCCCACTGGCCGGGAACGCTGAAGAGATGCTGCGGCATATCCGTCGCCTCTGGGGGTTCACGGTCCGCATCGAGACCATCGACGAGCAGGGAAGGGTCGAGAGCCTGGCCGAATGCTGACCGACGCAGCGGAAAGTCCTAATCGCTGTCCTTGAACCCAACATGCCACTGCGAGCCATCGCAAAGCGGTTTGTTTTTCGAGGCCCCGCAGCGACAGAGCGTGGCGCGGTCCGGTGAGGCACCTTCGCCGAACGTCTGGCCGATCAGCTCGATGCCGCCACTGACCATGTAGCGGCCGTCTCTGCTCACGGTCTCGAGCGGTACCTGGGTCGGTTCCGGCCCATCTGCGTCTTCGATCGTGCAGTTCAGTGCACCCGACGGGCACCGGCTGACGGTCTCGATGACGTCG
>JASFVZ010000232.1:0-4632 GCA_050049565.1 Chromatiaceae bacterium
AAAGCCGCCGATTAGGCCTGGAAGTGCATGGCCAGCTCCTTAAGCTGGGCGGCCAGTGCATGGGTCGCTTCACTGGTCGACTGCACCGATCGGCCTTTCTCCAGGATGTCGTCCGACAGGGTCTGAATCGCCGACATATTGCGCTGTGCCTCACTGGTCACGGCGCTCTGTTCTTCCGAAGCGCCGGCGATCTGGATATTCGCATCGGTGATCGAGGCAACCGATGAATTGATCTGCAGCAACGCCTCACCGGCTGCTTCAGCGAGCTTGACGGTCGATTCGGCCTTGGTGTGGCCGTTGTCCATGGCCTCGACCGCCGAGCGGGTGCCGCGCTGCAGACGGTCGATGGTGTCCTTGATGTCTTCGGTCGACAGCTGGGTACGGTTGGCGAGGGTGCGGACCTCGTCGGCCACGACCGCGAAACCGCGGCCCTGGTCGCCGGCGCGCGCGGCCTCGATTGCGGCATTCAGCGCCAGCAGGTTGGTCTGCTCGGCGATCCCCTGGATGACCTCGAGTACCGAGCCGATCTGTGCGGCATCCTGTTCGACGGTCCGCACGGCGCTGGTCGAGGTGTCGACCCGTTCGGCGAGGTCGTGCATCGCGGCGACCACGTCGCTGACCAGCCGGTTGCCGTGTTCGGTCTGTTGATCTGCGGTCTGCGCCTGTGCCGCGGTATGACTGGCATTGCGGGCGATGTCTTCGATCGTCTGGGCGATCTCGGTCATTGCCGTCGATGCCTGGGCGGTCTCCTGCTGTTGCTGTTGCAGCAACGACAGGTTGGCTTCGCTCGACGCTTCCATCTGGTTCGACGCGCCGACCATCTCATGCGCCACCTCATGCAGGCGGGTCACGACGGTACCGAGCCGCTCAGAGACCAGGTTCACGCTGTCGGTGATCTCGGCGAACTCGTCGTGGCGTCCCCTGTTGGTCAGCCGCTGGCGAAAATCGCCTTCGGCAAGGACCCTCAGGTGGTCGCGAAGCGCGAGGGCCGGTGTGACGATGTAGCGTTTGGCCAGAATCGAGTAGGCAACCAGCGAGAGACCGAGCACGAGGGCCAGCGCGGTGTAGGCGCCGATCTGGACGTTCCTGAGCTCAAGCAGCTGTTCCGTCGCGTCCGAGGCCACGACCAGGTGGGCAAGCGCTTCGCCCGCCAGGTTGCGGATCGGCTGTCGGCTGACCTGGTAGAGGCGTTCCCCGCCTGACCAGGTGGCCAGCGTCGGCGGTAGGCCGGCGAAGCCGCCGACCGCGGATTCGGCACCGGTCAGGCCGGTGTCGATCATCAGATCGCCATCCGTGTTCAACACGCCAACGGTATTGTTCGATCGTTCTGCGAGCTTGCCGACGACGTCGTCGAGTGACTTCAGATAGACCGCGAACCCCTTCAGACCCCGTCGCGATTTCACCGGGATCGCGGCCAGGGCATACAGGTCGCCCTGACTGTCGGTGGCGAGGTCTGTCACGACCGCGTCGCGGTCCGCGACCTGATCCAGGTAGGCCGACAGGCCGGACAGTGCGGTCGGGCTGCCGGACTCGTAGAAGATGGTCTGGTCGGCGCCGAGAATCTGCAGCTTGTCGTATTGCCCCAGGTCCCCGGTCAGCTGGACATAGCGTTCGGCGAAGGTCTGGACCTCTGCCGCATCGGCGCGCTTGATCGCGCCGCGGAGGTCGAACTCGTTGTCGATCTGTTCCTGTAATCCACGGAGGTCGTCGAGCTGGTCATGCACCAACTGGTCCCAGATCAGCTGATTGCCGAGGATCACGGCTTGCGCAACCCGGCGATCGGTCTGTTGCCCGACCAGGGAGAAGATAACGACCAGGCATACCGAGACGAAGCCCACGATGATCGTGGAGAACAAGAAGATACGCTGGCGAATGTCCATGACGTCGACCTCCTCCGTCAGGAGGCCTATCGGCCGCCAGGCACCCATATTTATTACAGATATGTGACGGTTTGGCGGTAGTCGCCGCGACAGAGGGCTAGAACACCAGGTTCATCATGATCAGCATCACGACCAGGAACAGGATGGTCATGATGCCGCCCGCGCGCATGAAATCCGCCACGCGATAGCCGGCCGGTCCCATGATCAGCGCATTGACCTGATGGGTCGGGATCAGGAACGAGTTGGAGGTCGCCAGTGCGACCGTCAGTGCGAAGACCGCCGGATTGGCGCCGGCGCCGATCGCGATGTTGACGGCCAGCGGCACCAACAGGACGGTGGCGCCGACGTTCGACATCACCAGGGTGAAGAAGGTGGCGAGCACAGCGACCGACGCCTGGATCACCCAGATCGGCATGTCGCCGACCACGTTCAGCGTCTGCTCGGCGATCCACTTGGCGGTGCCGGAGGTCTCGACCGCGAGGCCCAGCGGGATCAGTGATGCGAGCAGGAAGACGGTCTTCCAGCTGACCGCCTGGTAGGCCTCCTCGATCTTCAACACGCCGGACAGGATCATACCCATCGCCCCGGTCAACAGCGCGACCGACAGGCGCAGGTCCGAGAACAGCACCATGGCCAGCGCGACGGCAAAGAAGAAACCGGCGTGTGCCACCTTCTGCGGTCGTTCCTCTTCGGAACGCGGATACTCGGTGGTGACGACAACGAAATCGCGGTCCTTCTCGATCCGCTCCAGCGCCAGCCAGGAGGTGTGACAGACCAGTGTGTCGCCGGCCTGGAACGGGATATTGCGGATGTCCTCACCTTCGCGCAGGGTCTCGCCGTTGCGGTGCAGGGCGACCATCGCCAGGCCGTAGGCCTTGCGCATCCAGATGTCGCGCGCGCTCTTGCCGATCAGCTTGGAGCCGGGTCGAATGACGACCTCGGCGATACCGGCCTTGGCCGGCGAGAGCGCTTCGGCGAAGGTGACCAGCGCCGGGCGCTTGTGCAGCCCGAACTTCTCGACGAAGCGCTCCAGATCGGCGGGAGCGGCAACGATGCCGAGGACGATGCCGGCGCTGATCTCGGTATCTCTTGCGACCGTTCCGGGTCCTACGTTGATCTCGGCGCCGCCAAGCCGGGTGGCGATGATGCGCACCCTGTAGACGGTTTCGACGTCGTCGAGGCGGTGTCCGATCAGCGGGCTTTCGTTCGGTACCAGGACCTCGTTGAGTCCGTAGTCGATGCCGTAGACCTCCTGGAAGTAGTTCATCGAGGTCGCACCCGTGGTGCCGCTCTCGCTCTTGGTCGCCGGCAGCACGAAACGTCCGGCGAGCACGAAGTAGAGGATCCCGGTGGCGACCAGCACCAGCCCGATCGGCGTCACCGAGAACAGGCTCCAGGCGGCCATCTGCTGATCTGCAGGCAGCGCGGAGTTGGATGTCAGGATCAGGTCGTTGAGCAGGATCAGCGGGCTCGAGCCGACCATGGTCACGGTACCGCCGAGGATCGCGCAGAACCCCATCGGCATCAGGAGGCGTGACATCGGCAGACCCGAGCGCGCCGAGATGCGGGCAACCACGGGCAGGAACAGGGCGGCCGCGCCGACGTTCTGCATGAACGACGAAATGATGCCGACCGTGCTCGAGATGATCGGGATGATGCGCGTCTCGGTCGTGCCGCCGACCCGCAGGATGAACGCGGCGACCTTGGTCATGATCCCGGTCTTGTCGAGTCCGGCACCGATGATCATCACCGCGATGATCGATATCACCGCATTCGAAGCGAAGCCGTCGAACAGGTGGGTGTTGTCGACCAGGCCCTCGCCCAGTCCCATAAACGGTGCGAACAGGGACGTCAGCCCAAGCAGCACCATGATCGATGCGGCGGCGACGTCGACGCCGACGATCTCGAACGCAAACAGGTAGATGGTCAGCAGCAGGATCGCCGAGACCCAGGCGATCTCGACCGAGGGGACGACCGTCGACAGCCAGATAGCGACCGCGGCGAACAGCAGCCCGGCGACGATCTGCTTCCTGTTGGGACCGAATCGCGGCTTGGTGCTGACCGATTTCGCGGTGGGCTTGGCGTCGCCCCGCTGGGACTCGGCGGTTGTCTCGGATGGATTGTTCATGCCGTCACCTCAATCGGGCAGCACGGCTTGCACTACCGGCCGCGACTTGCGCAACAGTGACCGGTGACCGCGCTGCGAGAAAATTCCTGCGAGGAAATCGCCGACGGCATGAAAGGCCGCCACTGGTCATCGAGCAACGCTGCAGGCCCGATGAGACCGCGGACATTGTGCGGCTATGGGTACAGGATTGCTAATGAATAGAAAACCGCTAACATTCCGAAATGGAATATAAAAACCTGCCGGACCTAAAAGCGCTGGCAACCCTCAGGGAGATCGTCGAGCGCGGCGGCGTGGCAGAAGCGGGCAGGGCGCTGGCCGTTGGACAACCGGCGGTCACCAAGCGCCTGCGCGCGCTCGAACGCTGTTTCAATATCGAGTTGATGGTCCGCGAGGCAGGCCGACTGCGCCTGACCACCGCCGGTGAGCGGGTGTATGCGTTTGCCCGGCTGGTCATGGATCACCAGCTGGAGCTGCTCGGTGATCTGAATCAGCTGCGCGCCGGCCGGGACCGCCTGCGCCTGGCGGTCACCCAGTCGATCGGTGAGCACCTGCTGCCGGATCTGCTGCTGGCGTTCGACGAGGCCCATCCCGACTACCGGATCGACAGTCGCGTCGGGTACAGCA
>JASFVZ010000233.1:0-4630 GCA_050049565.1 Chromatiaceae bacterium
AGCGAGGCGGATACCGGCAACTCCGTTCACGGACATTGCGAGTTATTAGGCCCTAGTTGAGCCTGCCGTGGCAGTGCTTGTACTTCTTCCCGGAGCCGCAGGGGCAAGGGTCATTGCGGCCGACCTTCCGATCCGGCCGGACGAACGGCTTCTTCTCGACTGGCGCCGCCGGTTCGGGCGTCGGTGCCGGCGCCGGCTCCAGGCCCTCGAAGGTGTCGTGCTTGAATTCGAAGTCGTTGAGATCCGGCACACCACTGGGCATCGGTGGCGGCATCTGCAGCTGCAGACGTGACAGCACCTGGATCACCTCGAGCTTGATCGCATCGAGCATCGCGGAGAATCGTTCGAAGGCCTCGCGCTTGTACTCCTGCTTCGGGTTCTTCTGCGCATAACCCCGTAGATGGATGCCCTGTCGCAGGTAGTCCATGGCCGCGAGGTGTTCCTTCCAGTGCGAGTCCAGCGTAAACAGCATGACCTCCTTTTCGATACGCCGCATCTGCTCGGCGCCGGCCTGGCTCTCCTTGGCGTCGTAGACCTTTTTGATTTCACTGAGAATCCGTTCACGCAGGGGCTCTTCATGCAACTCGTCGTCTTCATCGAGCCATTGCTGGACCGGGAGATCGATATCGAAGTTCTCCTTCAGGGCCTCGACCAGACCGGGTACGTCCCATTGTTCTTCGAGGCTCTGTGGTGGGATATGACCGCTGATCACCGAGTTGACGATGTCATAGCGCAGATTCCCGATGGTCTCGGAGACATCGTCGGTATCCATCAGCTCATCACGCTGCTGGTAGACCACCTTGCGCTGGTCGTTGGCCACGTCGTCGTATTCGAGCAGCTGTTTGCGGATATCGAAGTTGCGCCCTTCGACCTTGCGCTGGGCATTCTCGATCGCCTTGTTGACCCAGGGGTGCTCGATCGCCTCGCCTTCCTGCATGCCGAGTTTCTGCATCAGGCCGGACACCCGCTCCGATGCGAAGATCCGCATCAGGTTGTCTTCGAGCGACAGATAGAAGCGCGACGACCCGGGGTCGCCCTGGCGGCCGGACCGGCCGCGCAACTGGTTGTCGATGCGCCGGGATTCGTGCCGCTCGGTACCGATCACGCGCAGGCCGCCGGCCTGCAGCACCTGCTCATGCCGTTGCTGCCAATCGGCACGCAGTTCCGCGATCTGCTGCTCTGTCGCACCCGCGCCGAGCTGCGCAAGCTCAACCTCGACGTTCCCACCGAGCACGATATCGGTACCCCGCCCGGCCATGTTGGTCGCAATGGTCACGGCACCCGGCCGGCCCGCCTCGGCGACGATCTGCGCCTCGCGTTCGTGTTGCTTGGCGTTGAGGACCTGGTGTTCGACCTTGGCCTCGCCGAGCAGCTTCGAAACCAGTTCGGAGACCTCGATCGATGCCGTACCGACCAGGACCGGCTGGCCGCGCTGCACGCAGTCGCGGATGTCTTCGGTGATCGCCTGGTATTTCTCGGTCTGGGTCAGGTAGACCAGGTCCGCCTGGTCGTCGCGGATCATCGGCTGATTGGTCGGAATCACGACCACCTCCAGACCATAGATCTGCTGGAATTCGAACGCCTCGGTATCGGCCGTACCGGTCATGCCAGACAGCTTGTCGTAGAGGCGGAAGTAGTTCTGGAAGGTGATCGACGCGAGCGTCTGGTTTTCCTGCTGGATCTTGACGCCTTCCTTGGCCTCGACCGCCTGGTGGAGGCCATCGGACCAGCGCCTGCCCGGCATCGTTCGACCGGTGAACTCATCGACGATGACGATCTGGTTGTCACGCACGATGTAGTCGACGTTGCGCTGGAACAGCGCATGCGCGCGCAGCGCGGCCATCACGTGATGCATCAGCATGATGTTCGACGGGTCATACAGGCTCTCGCCCTCGGCGAGTAGGCCGTTCTCCGTGAGCATGGTCTCGACCTTTTCGTGGCCATCGTCACTCAGAAAGACCTGGCGGGCCTTCTCATCGACCGAATAGTCGCCCGGACCGAAGTCGGGCTTGCCTTCGTCGTTGGTGATCGGATCCTGACGTTCCAGCTTCGGCGGTATCGCGTTGACCTGCCGATAGAGGTCAGAGCTGTCCTCGGCCGGACCGGAGATGATCAGCGGCGTCCGCGCCTCGTCGATCAGGATCGAGTCGACCTCGTCGACCACCGCGAAATACCGGCGCTGGACCCGCTGCGCTGCAGCGAACGCCATATTGTCGCGCAGGTAGTCAAAGCCGAATTCGTTGTTGGTGCCATAAGTGATGTCGCAGGCATAGGCATCGGCGCGTGTGACCGGGCGCAGATGGTCGAAGCCGCCGGTATCGCCGGAGTAGTCGAAATCGACCTGATAGGAAGAGCTGTCCGGGCCCATGCCGCCGGACGAGTTGATGACCCCGACACTCATCCCGAGCGCATCGTAGAGGCGCCCCATCCAGGCCGCGTCACGGCGCGCGAGGTAATCGTTGACCGTGACCACGTGCACGCCCTTGCCGGCCAGGGCATTGAGATAGACCGCCAGCGTGGCGACCAGGGTTTTGCCCTCACCCGTACGCATCTCGGCGATCTTGCCCTGGTTCAAGACCATGCCGCCGATCATCTGGACGTCGAAGTGCCGCATGCCGAGGGCCCGGCGTCCGGCTTCCCGCACCACGGCAAAGGCCTCGGGCAACAGGCTGTCGGTCGATTCACCGTCGTTCAGACGCCGTTGCAATTCCCCGGTCTTGCCGCGCAAGGCGACGTCATCCAGCGCCTGCAGGTCCGCTTCGAGCACATTGATCTGCTCGACAGACTTGAGCATCCGTTTGACGACACGGTCGTTGCGGCTACCGAATATCTTCTTAACCAGCTTGTTGAGCATGCGGCAGAGCCCTTGGGGTCACGCTTCAAAAAACGCACATGATAACGCAGGCAGCGGATTCACCTGTTGCGACACAAGAAAAAACCCGCCGCAGCGGGTCTTCCCGGGCCACCGACGATCCCCCTCAGCGTACGTATCCCCAGGGGTTGACGATCTTGCCGTTGCGGTGGACCTCGAGATGCACGTGGGGGCCACTCGACCGCCCGGTATTACCCAGCAGTGCAATTGTGTCGCCTTTGCCGACGACCTCACCGACACCGACCAGGTTCTCCTTGTTGTGGGCGTACAGGGTCGAGTATCCGTTGGCGTGGCGGATTTCGATCAGGTTGCCGTATCCCGACGTCCTCTCGGCTCGGGTCACCACGCCGGCCGCCACGGAAATGACCTCGGTTCCCGGCTTGCCGGCGAAGTCGACGCCGCGATGCAAGGTCTTCTTGCCGGTGAACGGGTCGGTGCGTTTGCCGAACCCGGAAGACAACCATCCCTGGCGTACCGGCCGGCCGGACGGCGTGACCTGATCGATCAGATCCTGGGTCATCAGCAGCTGCTCGAGATTCAGCAGCTTCTTCTCGCGGTCTTCGAGCAAGGCGGCGATCCGGACCATGTCGTTGCCGAGATCCTCCGGCGAGATGTCTTCCGCAACCTGCGGATCGTCGGTCCCGCCCAGCGGCGGCTCGGCGGTGAAGTTGAATTCACCCTTGTCGAGATCGCCGAGTTCGACCAGTCGATCGCCCAGCGCATCGAGCCGGATCACACGCGCCTGCAGCTCCGCGATACGCAGTGCCAGGGCATCGAGGTGCGCGCGCTGTTCAACCTTGGCGTCGGCAATCTGCTGGCGCTCTTCGCGCAGCAGACGCTGCAATTCCGCGGTCTCGGCGTTTGCCGTGGCCCGGTAACCGGCCCGCTCACCGGCCTGGTAGCCGATCCACCCTGTCAAAGCGACGCTACCCAGCGTCAGCACGACCAGGGCGGCCGCCGCACGCGGCACGCAGATGTCCAGCGAACCGCTACGCCGACATATTCCTGCCAGAAAGAGGATCTTCATCATGGTCTTCCGCAGCTAGTCGGACTAGCGGCCCCCCGGGTGTATCCTTTAAACCAAAGACTCAGCACTGAGAACCGGTTCACATGGCTCGCAGTCCCAGGTCGGTTCGCCGTCTACTGCAGGACAAACCAACGTTGCGGCGCCTCGCCGATGAGCTCGACGCCCAAAAAGCGTTGCTTGCCGACGTCAGACATTGTCTTCCCGACGATCTCGCGGCGCATTGCGTATCCGCACGCATGCACGACGGAATCCTGGTCGTGCATACCGACGCGGCTGCCTGGGCAACGCGGATACGCTTCCTGGCGCCGCAGCTGTCCGGGGTCTTGCGACCCGAGTATCCCACCCTCCGTGACATCAAGGTCCGGCTGCTCGGCGACGCACCGCGCGGTCGTCCGAGGCCGGCCACGAAGGCAACCCGAAGCACCGCTGCGGCGACGATTATCCACACCAGTGCCACGCACGCCACCCCGGGACCCCTGCGGGACGCCCTGTATCGCCTGGCACGGGCGGTTACACAGGACGACGCCGACTGATTGCTCCGGGTCGCAGCCAGCTACGCGGGTGGCAGCCCGCGCGACACCATCGAATGTCACTTCTTCCCAGGCGGTCTGGTCGGCGATCAGCGCTTTCAACAGGTGGTTGTTCAACTCGTGGCCCGAAAGGAAGCCGGAACAGGCACCGATCAGGCCTTGGCCCAGCAGACAGAGGTCGCCGATCGCCTTGTCCATGCT
>JASFVZ010000234.1:0-4624 GCA_050049565.1 Chromatiaceae bacterium
GGCGGCAGCTTCATCACCTTTCCCGCTCTCCTGCTGGTCGGCGTCCCGCCCATCAGCGCCAACGCGACCAACACCTTTGCGTCCTGTTCGGGTTATCTGAGCGGTGCCCTTGCGTTTCGTGAGGACCTGCGCGTCCACCGCGCCAGGTTGCCGGGCTTCGTGTTGTTGGGGATCGCCGGTGGCGCCACCGGCGCATGGCTGCTCCTGCAGACACCGGACGCCCTGTTCCGCGAGGCGATACCCTGGCTGCTGCTGTTCGCCATGCTGTTGTTCGTGTATGGCGGTCGACTCAACCGCACGTTCTCGGCGCTCGCCTCGCGGCATCGCCACGCATCCAGGATCGGATCGCTGCTTCTGGGGCTGTTCCTGTTTGCCGTCTGCACCTATGGCGGTTTCTTCAACGCCGGCCTCGGCATCATCATCCTCAGCTATCTCGCGCTCGCCGGGTTCAGTGACATCCATGCGATGAACGGCATCAAGCTGCTGGTGTCGTCGGCGGTGTCGCTGATCGCGATCGCCCTGTTCGTCGTCGATGGCGCCATTGCCTGGTTCGAAGGCAGTGTCGTCCTGGTGGGTGCCCTGGTCGGCGGCTATCTGGCCGCACACTACTCCAGGAGGCTGCCTGAAGCTGCCGTGCGTGCCTTCGTGATCCTCGCCGGGACCGCAACGACCGCGTATTTCTTTGCGGAAACCTATGTGAGCTGACCAGACCTATTAAAAACTGCGCGATCTGGCCGGTCACACCGGGTGTTCAGTCGGTATGGCACCAAGCCGGCGAGCCAGATCGATGATCTGCCTGCGGGGTGGATACTCGCACCCGCAGGCGTGTGTCGCCAACACGCCATGGCCCGTCGCCGGTCAATGATCCGCGGATCAGATGGGCGGACTTCGCTGGGGTGGATCGGTGCCAGTAAAGGTCGAGGTACAGCAGCCCGGCTGGATGTCGCAGTACGAGCGGGCCGGTCAGACTGTCAATCGCCGGCATGGACCGCGTCAACCGCAGAGTGCTTCGAACCTTGACTTGAAGGCCTGTTCGCGAAGCGCCTCGGCCTGTGCCTTGTCGCCGATTGCCGGCGATTCCTCCCAGCGCTGGGTGGCGTGGTTGTAGACCGAGAAGCGGTAGTGTCGCCCCATCTTGAAGACCTTGCTGACGTCCTTGGCGGCCTGTGCCATTGCCTCCATCTTGCTGAGACCGGTCGGCACGCCGGGATGGGCGAACGCCTTGTCGTCTGCCGGATCGCTGTCGTCTTCGCCAGCCCCTTCGCTGAGTTTCAGCGCGTGATCGCGGGTCTCACCGGCCGGGTTCAATTCCAGGCGCTCGATTTCTGGCACGCGGGCGAGTATGTAGCCGGCCATCAGCCGGCCCAGCTTATGATCTTCGTTCTCGAGCGCGGTCAACAGCTTGTCGGCGGCAATCTGGGCCCGCAACAGACGGTCGGGTTGTTCAACCCACTCGCGGTTGACCTGCCATCCCCGGTCCATGTCTGCGTCCATCCTGGCGAAGAAATCCTCCGCCTGTTGGAGAAATGACTCCGGGACATTGAGTTCCAGCATTTTGTCGTCGATTACTACGTTCAGTATCATCTGGCCTTCCATCACCTGACTGCGTGCCCGATTCTAGTGCGCCTTGCCGGCCAGGCAATACGGCTGCCTTGTCGGGTTGCAACGACGCCGGCCCACGCCATGCTGCTGCAGATCCCCGAGTTATTGAACAGCGCCCAAGTCGCGAAGATCCACGAGATCATTGCTGAAGGCACATTCGTCGACGGCAGGCTGTCGGCCGGAATGGCGGCGAGCCGGGTCAAGCAGAACCAAGAGCTGGCCCAGGACGCCTCGCTGCTGCAGCGCCTGTATCGCGTCATCATGGCAAGTGTCGGGCACAACGAGACGTTTCGAAGTGCGGCGTTGCCGGCGAAGGTAGCCGACTTCATCTTCGCCCGGTATCAGCCCGGTATGCACTATGGTGATCATGTCGACGACCCGATCATGGGTCAGGGTCCGCGGTTTCGCAGCGATGTCTCGATGACGGTGTTCCTGACTCCCCCGGAGGCCTACGACGGGGGAGAACTGGTGATCCGCACGCCGTTTGGCGATCAGCAGGTCAAGCTGCCGGCCGGACACGCGGTGGTCTATCCCTCGGCGAGCGTGCACCGGGTCGCCGATGTGACGCGCGGTGAACGTCTGGTCGCACTGACCTGGATTCAGAGTTTCGTGCGTGATGCCGCACAGCGTGAGCTGCTCTATGAACTCGACCAGTCGCGGCAGCAGCTGTTGCGGACCGACCCGCAGAGCGATGTCACGAAGAACGTCGACCGGTCGTATGTAAACCTGCTGCGGATGTGGGCAGAGGTTTAGGTTGGCTGATGGCTGATGCGCTTGGCGGAACACCGCCGAGCGCATCAGGCAACTGCCGCGCTGTAAAGCAGTATCGAGGACGCTTGTACTGAGCCGGGCGTTCTTGCGTGCACAAGTCTTGAGCGGCCCCACGCGGGGGCCGAACCCTTAGCCGGAAAACCAAAAAGCAGCCCGGAGGCTGCTCTTCGTGGGTCGGCGGGAAGCACCCGCCAAGCCAAGCGGCAAAATCAATAACCGCCCTTGCGTGCCACAAAGGGCAGGCCGGCGATCCGGTTGCCCTGCTTGCTCGGTGCGCCGGGGAACAGCTTGTAGAGGTCTTTGCTGCTGAGTTTTCTGCCCCAGATCTTGCCCATGTCCTTGTTGATCTGTCGTTCCATCGGCTGGTTGTTGTTGTTGTTGAAGTATTCGTCACGCAGGTAGCTCAGCACGTCGAAGTGTTCCTGCGTGAGTTCATCCATCGTGTCGTCGGCTGCCGCCAGTGCGCGCGCGACGCCCTCGTCCCAGGCATTAGCGTCAACGAGGTTGCCGTTGTCATCGGTTTCCAGGGTTTTGCCGTTTACTTCAATAGCCATGTGTTTTCTCCTCTGAGTCAGTGACGAGTCTTTATTGGCTGTCTGCCCCTCGACGTCGAACAGGCCCGAGACAGGGCGGGGTCTTACGTGTTGCCCCGGCGTCTCGTGCCAGCAAGAAAATATTCGGCGGCCGATATTATTTGAATATCAGTACTTGTTAAAGCGCTGCTTACCAGGCCGCCTTTTTGACGCCCGGTACGCTCGGCTAGTCTTCCTCGGCCTTCTTCACCGCTTCGATCCCCTTGTGCGGAATGAAGATCCCGCAGCCCATGTGCCGCAGTGGGCCGAGCCCCTCCTGTTGCAGCCTGACGGATTCGTCAGCCGCCAGGTCGGCGATCATCAGGCTGCGGGTGAGGATGGGTCCTTCGGGTCCCTGGAGCTCGGTGGTCTTGCCGCTGAGGGCCTTCCGTACCCTGATCCCGCGCTCCGCCAGCTGACTCACGACGCGCTGCATGAATGCCGTTTCATCGGTGTCTTCGCCGGGCTCGAGCACCACGTAGCGCGAGAACACGGTCCCCTGGCTGGAGAGCTTCTTGGTCTTCGACCTGCCGACCCTCATCGCACAGCCGCCGACGTCCAGTTCGACCCCGTCGAGCCGTTCGGCGATTCGATCACGGGCATCGGCGGTCACCCGCAGGACGAGCTTGGTGCGCCGCGACAGGATCAGTCTCTGACCCAGCTCGGGGTCGGGCCGCTCCCAGCCATTCTGTGATCCGGCCAGATGGATGCTGTGGACGGCGAGCGGATTGTCATCCGCCAGTTCCGGTACGTGCGCGCAGAGCGCGTAGGACAGGTCGCGTTGATGGTCGACCGGGAGCTCCCGGCACTGGATGTCGAACACCAGGTCGACGATATCGTCGGGTACTTCGTAGCCTCTCGGTTTCTCGTCGTCTTGCCAGAACATCGGGGGAATCCTCTAAAAAGGGGTCGCTGTGGCTGCCCCGCAGCTCAGTTCCCTGGTATCTGCGCCTGCAGGGCATCACGGTCGAACCACCACTGGTCCTGGACCAGTACGTCGACCACGTTGCGCAGGCGCACCAGGAACTTGTCCGGGTCATCGAGCTCGAGACGCTCGATCCACAGGTCGAACTGGTCCTGGCTCTCGATCTGGCTGTGGCGCCGGGCGACACGGCCGAGCAGCTGTTGCGCGAAGAAGGTCAGCCGGTCCCGATCCGGCCCCGCCTCGCTGCGGACATCGGCAATGAATGCCGCGGTAGCGGCTGCCACCGCCGCACCATCGGAATCGTCGGGTGTGTCATCGACGATGTGACTCAACAGGTTGACCGAGATCTCGGGATCGATGGGGAAAGTCACGCCCAACCAGACACCATGACCGAGGGCGATCAGCGAGTCGTCCTGATTGGCCTGATACAGGACGTCGCAGGCGTCTGCCGCGGCCTCCCATTCGCCGTCGGCGACCAGCATCCCGAAGGCCGTGTAGGCGACCGGCCAGGCCTCGTCACCGCGCTCGAGAATCTGCAGCGCGCGGGCGGCCTCGAGCTGCAGTCTGGCGCGTTCTGCAGGGGGTGTGTCTTCCGCCAGCCGTTCGAGGCGGCGGCGTAATTCGACCAGCTCGCCTTCGAGCTGAGCCTGCTGCCCGAGGTCCTTGCGCAGCGATGCGGCGGCCGTGTCGTCCAGTTCGTCCGGGTTGAAATAGTCGACCATGAGTCAGTACCGGCTGTTGAAGGTAGCTTCGA
>JASFVZ010000235.1:0-4614 GCA_050049565.1 Chromatiaceae bacterium
CGACTTTGGGTACCGAGCGCGACTCCCAGATCATCGACGCACTGGAAGGCGAGCGTAAGGAAGGCTTTATGCTGCATTACAACTTCCCGCCGTTCTGCGTCGGCGAACTGGGGCGGGTCGGCAGTCCGAAGCGGCGCGAGATTGGCCACGGTCGATTGGCCAAGCGCGGCGTACTGGCCTGTATGCCGGACATGGACGACTTCCCCTATTCGATTCGCGTCGTCTCGGAGATCACCGAGTCGAACGGGTCTTCGTCGATGGCGTCGGTCTGTGGGACCAGCCTATCGCTGATGGACGCCGGTGTGCCGGTCAAATCGCCGGTGGCCGGCGTGGCGATGGGTCTGATCAAGGAAGGGGACCAGTTCGCGGTCCTGACCGATATCCTCGGTGACGAGGACCACCTCGGTGACATGGACTTCAAGGTCGCCGGCACGGTAGACGGCATCAACGCCCTGCAGATGGACATCAAGATCGACGGCATCACCCGCGAGATCATGGAGATCGCCCTTGGCCAGGCGAAAGACGGCCGTATGCATATCCTCGGCGAGATGAACAAGGCCATCAAAGCGCCGCGCGAACAGATGTCCGAGCATGCGCCACGTATCGTCTCCTTCAAGATCAACCCGGACAAGATCCGCGACGTGATCGGCAAGGGCGGTGCAACGATCCGCTCGATCACCGAAGAGACCGGTGCCACGGTCGACATCAGCGACGACGGTACCGTCAAGATCTTTTCGGTCGACAAGAGCGCCGGCGACGAGGCGCGCAAGCGCGTGGAACTGATTACCGCGGATGTCGAGGTCGGGATGATCTACGAAGGCCGTGTTGCCCGCCTGATGGACTTCGGCGCTTTCGTGACGATACTGCCGGGCAAGGACGGCCTGGTGCACATCAGCCAGATCTCCGACGAGCGGGTCGAAAAGGTCAGTGACAAGCTGTCGGAGGGTGACGTCATCAAGGTCAAGGTCCTCGAAGTCGACAAGCAGGGAAGGATCCGCCTCAGCATGAAGGCGGTCCAGGAAGAGGTCGAGGCCTAGCAGTCCTGGTCGATCGCGTTACTCGAAGGGGCCGGTCAGGCCCCTTTTTCGTTCGGGGTCGGTGAACCGTGTCGGATTCGCGTCGGCAGCTCCTGACACTGTTCTGGGTGTTCCTGCGGCTCGGGCTGACCAGCTTCGGAGGCCCGGTCGCCCACCTGGGCTACTTCCGAGACGAGTTCGTGCGGCGTCGCGGCTGGATGAGCGACGCGGACTACAGCGGCCTGGTCGCGCTGTGCCAGTTCCTACCCGGACCGGCGAGCAGCCAGGTCGTCATCGGCATCGGTCTGCAGCGCGGGGGGGTTGCCGGTGCCGTCGCGGCGTCGCTGGGATTCACCCTGCCTTCGCTGCTGCTGATGATCGGGGCCGGTTTCGGCCTGCTTGTGTTCGCCGGGCAGGGCGAGGCCAGCTGGATTCATGCGTTGAAGGTGGTTGCCGCGGCCGTTGTCGCGCAGGCGATCTGGGCGATGGCGAAGACGCTATGCCCGGATCGCTTGCGCGCCGGACTCGCACTGGCCAGCGCCGCGGCGCTGCTGCTGTACCCGGGAACCCTGACACAGCTGCTGGTCATCGGCTGCGGCGCCCTGGTCGGATGGCGCTTGTGCGCGGCCGGTGAAGCCGGTGATCAGTCCTTGTCGAAGGGCAGCACAGGCCCCGCGACGGCATTGGCGCTGTTGGCCCTGTTCGCCGTGCTATTGATCCTCGCAGTGGCGTTAAGCAGCCCGGATGGCGGTGCGCTGGCGCTGTTCAGCGCCATGTACCAGACCGGCGCGTTGGTGTTCGGTGGCGGCCATGTCGTGCTGCCGCTGCTCGAGGCCGAAGCCGTACAGACCGGCTGGGTGGACCGGGATGTCTTCCTCGCCGGGTACGGGATCGCCCAGGCACTGCCCGGACCGCTGTTTACTTTCGCCGGCTACCTCGGCGTCGTCCAGGCGCCGTCGCCGAACGGCCTGGCCGGTGGGCTGTTGGCGGCAACGGCGATCTTCCTGCCGTCGTTCCTGCTGGTGTTTGGTGTCATGCCGTTCTGGCAGTCACTCAGGCGCAATGCCGCGATGCGGTCGGCGCTGGCCGGCATCAACGCCGCGGTGGTTGGACTGCTGGTGGCGGTGTTGTTCGATCCGATACTCCCCAGCGCGATCCAGGGCGCACGCGATGCCGCGTTCGGACTGATCGCGTTTGGCCTGCTCGCTGTCTGGAAATGGCCCGCCTGGCTGGTCGTCTGCGGGGCCGGCGCCCTTGCCTTGGTGGTCGAACACCTGGTGTGAATGCCACCGGGCCTGGTGTCTCAAACGATAAGGTGGCCGACAAACTTCGCCTGGTCGTTGAGAATCGGTCCACCACGACGGAAGCCCAATGCGCAGGCCTCCCAGGCGAAGAACACGCCGGCCTGGTATTGGTTGCCTGCGGCATCCACCGGATAGCGGGCCCGCTCCTGGTAGATCACCTTGTGGTGCCCATAGGGCCCAGGCACCTGTTCCTCGACCTCCCCGGCGGCCGACAGCAGCGCAACGTTCGCGCCCTCGCGACCGAACATGGGTTTGCGTACCTGATCGACCCGGTCGAGCGGTCCGTTTTCGGCGCGCAGGAGATACGGTGATTCAGGGAACATCTCCGACAACAAGGGCAGCAGCCCCTTGCTCTGGAAGAGCACCGTATACGCCGGATTGATCAATCGGGTGCGGCCGTACTCGGCAACCCTCTGCAGCATGCGTGTCAGTTCCAGTTCGTCCGCGGCGATGTCTTCCCACGGGAACAGCTTGAACCAGAAATCGGCCAGCTCTTGGTCGGTATTGAACACGCCTTCGCCGCTGGTAAAGCCGGCTTCATGCAGGTAACAGAAATCGGTGTAGAAGCCCGCCTCACGCGCCACGCTCTGCAGGTAGCGGACCGTCTGTTCGTCCTCGGGCAGGCCGCCGGCGCTCGAGAACAGCAGCTTCTCGCCGGTGTAGCGGGCCGCAAAGTCACCCGGGTCCCCGCCGCCTGTGATCAGCCGGCGAAAGTTCTCCTGCAGCATCTCGTGCAGGTTGTTGAACTGCGCCTGCTCATCCATCCGGTTGGCCTTGAGCAGCGCCCACTGCACGATCGACGTCTCGAACAGGCTGGTCGGCGTGTCGGCGTTGAACTCGATCAGCCTGATCGGCAGGCCGTCCAGTCCGCCTGCAAAATCGAAACGTCCATAGAGATGCAGGTCATCCTTCTCCCAGCTGTCTTCGATCAGTGTGACGAGGTTCGAGGGGATCCCGAGGTCGGAATAGCGCTGCTCGTCGATGACCCGCTGGGCGGTCTCGACAAACTGGTCATAGAGCGTATTCGCAGCCGTGTAGAAGGCCTCGGCCTCGGCGTGACTGACCGGCACCAGCTCGGGGGCGATATAGCTGCTGCCGTCGGTATCCGTGTGCCAGCTCAGTCCGATATCGTCGAGGATTTCCGGGCTCAGCGGCTCGACCGGCCGGGTGGTGATCATGCATCAACCGCCGAAGCTGCCGAACGCACTGTTGCCCGAACGTCCGCTGCTGTTGCCGAAGAACCCCGTGCGTGGCTGGTTCTTCGATGACGCCTGGCGTTGGGCCGGTTGCGAGATCGTGGCGACCGGCCGGCCGCCGCCGTAGGTCTGTTGCGTACGCTGAAAGTTGGCATTGTTCATCAGGCGGTTGGCCAGCATTCCGCCGACCAGCGCGCCGGCGGCCGCGGCGAGCAGGGTCTCGCCGAGACTCAGGCCGCCCGAGTGCATCGCAGGATCCTCGGTCAGCCGCGAAGTGCCGGCCTCAACCTTCGCCGCTTCGGCCTCGGCGATCTCCTTCAGCTCCTGTTCGGAGAGGAATTGCTCGGTGCCGTCGGGCAATCGGAGGATCGCCCGGGTGGGCCCGGTCGTCGGGTGTTTCTCGACCAGGCGATAGGTATCTGGCGCAGTGCCGGTCTGCTCGACCACCAGGAAGTAGCTCTGCTCGATAGCGTTATCGGATGCGGTGTCGAAGCCGCTCATGCTCGGCGGTTGCGGGCCCTGGTCGCTGCAACCCTGCAGGCTGGCGATTACGCCGAGGCCGATGCCGCCGGCCACTGAATAGGAGAGCGCTTTTTTGATGTGGCGCATGGAGAGAGTCCTCACGATCTACTGAACGGTGGCACCGGGCCGACCGGCCCAAAGCCCTACCGGTGCGCTTGCGGATTATGCCCTGACCAAGCCCCTGCGCCCGAACTGCCGGGTTAGGCGGTGGCCAGCCTGTCCGAGTTCCGTGAACTTGTCACGGCAGACCATCGCCGTGACCCGCTGGACGCGGTGGGATGGCGCAACCGCGACCTGATCGGTCATCGCCCGGCAGCAGGCGGCGCGGCGCGACCTCCCCGACTGAACAGGGACCGCGATTCCGGCTATGTGCATGATTTCACTAGGGCAAGATCGTACATTAAAGTGATTTATAAAGATTAAATGACAAGTCATTGTTTGCATTATTGGCTATACTCCAGGTGTTTCGATGGCGGTAATCGCGAGGGGAGGAGTAAATGCCCAGTGTTCACGCCGTTTTTTCCGCCGGCCTGTTGGCGACGGTGTTGGCCGGGTCGGTACCCGCCTCGGAGGACT
>JASFVZ010000236.1:0-4610 GCA_050049565.1 Chromatiaceae bacterium
CTAACTCCCGTGCACTGGTTGGTCTGTGTCTTAGCGACGTTGACCGTGAATTCTATCAAGACCGCGCTGCTGCAGTGCATTACCCGGCCGACGAGACGGTTTGATGGGAATCCACCCATCGTTCGTCGACGGTTGGTATCTGCTTGCATAAGCGCTGATAGTCTCGACGCTTCAAAGCGACCTCCAGTTCCGATCCCCCGGCTGAGTCGTGGTATTCGCGCACCACGGCACGCAGGTCATACAGCGCGGCACGCAGGCGGCCGTCGGTCGGACCGATCGCCAGCAACCCGCTGACCAACTCATCGGCAAAGCGCATCCCGATCTCGCCGATCAGAAGATCGGTGCCCGCACCGCTGTGCGCCGACAGCCAGACCCGGTGACCGACCCCGCGCGCATCGCGGTCGATTCGGGCCTGCCCGTCGTCCAGCAGATCGATCTTGTTGTAGACCTCGATCCGCGGCACATCGTCCGCGCCGATCTGCTGCAGCACCGACTCCACCTCGGCGATCTGCTCGGCGCGCCGCGGGCTATGCGCATCGATGACGTGCAGCAGTAGATCGGCCTCGACCGTCTCCTGCAGCGTGGACTTGAACGCGGCGACCAGTTCATGCGGCAGACGCGAGACGAAGCCGACCGTGTCGGCAAGCACCACCGCGTTGCCGTCCGGCAGGCCGAGCCTGCGCAGCGTCGGATCGAGTGTCGCGAACAACTGATCCTCGGCATACACGCCGGCCTCGGTCAGCCGGTTGAACAGGGTCGATTTGCCGGCGTTGGTATAGCCGACCAGCGACACCGTGGGCGTCTCGTTCCGCCGGCGCGCGCGCCGCCCCTGATCACGCTGTCTGTCGACCTTGGCGAGGCGCCGGCGGATCTGCTCGATCCGCTGGTTGAGCAGGCGACGGTCGGTCTCGAGCTGCGTTTCACCCGGCCCGCGCAGGCCGATGCCGCCTTTCTGTCTTTCCAGGTGTGTCCAACCGCGCACCAGGCGCGTCGACAGATGGCGGAGCTGGGCAAGTTCGACTTGCAGCTTGCCCTCGTGCGATCGGGCCCGCTGGGCGAAGATGTCGAGGATCAGTCCGGTGCGGTCCAGTACCCGGCACTGCAGCAGCTTCTCGAGGTTGCGTTCCTGGCTCGGATTCAGCGGGTTGTCGAAAATGACCAGTTCGGCCTCGAGCGCCGCGACGCTTTCGCGGATCTCTTCGGCCTTGCCGCTGCCGACAAACAAGCGCGGATCGGGCGTGGCCCGCTGCGCGCTGATCAGGGTGAGCGGGATGGCACCGGCCGAGCGTGCGAGATCGACGAACTCATCGAGCACCTCGCCGCCCGGTTCGCCGTCGAGACCGACGTGGACCAGCACGGCATTCTCGCCGCTGCGCGGTCGCTCAAACACGGGTCAAGGTGACGCCGCCTCGGCGACTGGGGCCGCCGGCCACAGGGCCGTGGGATGGGTCTCGCGTCGGCTCAGGCGTTTCCGGGATCAGCGGCTTCACCTTCGGCATCGCCATGCGGCTGCTGGAACCGGACATTGCGTGCCGGCACCACGGTCGATATGGCGTGCTTGTAGACCATTTGGCTGACGCTGTTGCGCAGCAGTACCACGAACTGATCGAACGATTCGATCGTCCCCTGCAGCTTTATCCCGTTGACCAGGAAGATCGACACCGGTACGCGTTCCTTTCGCAATGCGTTGAGAAAGGGGTCCTGCAGGCTTTGTCCCTTCGACATTCGGTTGGCTCCCTGTTTTTGTCCGTGAGGTTGGCACCCGGGCCTCGACCCGGCACCCCCGGCGCGGTAGTTCAAGCCAAAACGGCAGGCGTCACCGCGCCAATAGATACTGCGACAAACGATTGGCAATATAGCACAGCGGCTTCCTGGGTTTTGTGAATTGTGTAGGCATTGCGAGGATTTAGCCGGCTTTTTCAATCAGGCGGTCAACTGGTCGCCGGAGGTCTTGGCGAGCCACTGTCTGGTAAGGGCGGCGGCCGTATCCACCACGTCGTCTGCATCATACAGCCAGTGGCACGCCGGTTCGCTGCGCAACCAGGTGATCTGCCGTTTTGCGAGCTGCCGGGTCGCCGCCTTGCCGCGTTCGACCATCTCGCTGCGGTCGTACTCGCCTCTCAGCCATGCCCAGACCTGCCGGTAGCCGACCGAGCGCATCGAGGGCAACTCGGGGTGCAAGCCACCGCCGGCGACCAGTCCGCGCACCTCGGCCGCCAGACCGGCCTCGAGCATTGCCTCGAACCGCGCGTTGATTCGGGCATACAGCGTCTCGCGCGCCGCGGGTGACCTGACCAGCTTCAGCGCATGATAGGGCATGGCGTCCCCGGCAGCGGCCTGCAACTCGCTGAGCGGTTGGCCGGAAATCTGCCAGACCTCGAGCGCCCGTAGCGTGCGCTGTGGGTCGTTGGGATGAATCCGTGCGGCGGCGACGGGATCGACGCCGGCCAGCTCGGCATGCAGTGCCGCCAGGCCCTCGGCGGCGAGGCGCGCCTCGAGGCGCGCCCGGACCTCGCCATCGGCCTCCGGCAGGTCCGACAGGCCGTGTTGCAGGGCGCGAAAGTAGAGCATCGTGCCGCCGACCAGCAGCGGTACGCGGCCCGCCGCCGTGATCGCGGCCATCTCGCGCAGCGCGTCGGAGCGAAAACGTGCGGCCGAGTACACCTCGGCCGGCTCACAGATATCGATCAGCCGGTGCGGCGCCCGGGCGAGCTCGGCGGCGCCCGGTTTCGCGGTGCCGATATCCATTCCCCGATAGACCATCGCCGAGTCGACGCTGACGATGTCGACCGGTAATCGGTCATGCAGGGCGATCGCCAGGTCGGTCTTGCCGGATGCCGTCGGCCCCATCAGCAGAATGGCCGGCGGCGCTGCTTGGGTCATCGGGCGCACCCTGCGGCCTGCCGGTCCGTCCTGCCGGCGATGCCGTGAGGGGATCGCAATGCCAGCGGCCGCATGCGTTCACCGGCCACGCAGGAACAGCCGATCCAACGCGGTCATGTCCAGCTGGGTCCAGGTCGGACGTCCGTGGTTGCACTGCCCGCTGCGCTCCGTACGCTCGATGTCACGCAACAGGGCATTCATCTCTTCGATCCCGAGACGCCGGTTGGCCCGCACGGCGCCATGGCAGGCCATCGTCGACAAGACCTCGTTGATGCGCTCGCGAATGCGTTCGCTGCTGCCATGCACGACGAGGTCGGACAACAGGTCGCGCAGCAGCCGCTCCGGATCGGTCCCGCGCAACAGCGCCGGCATCGCGCGCACCGTGACCGATTCGGGCCCCGTTCGGTCGACCTCGAGACCGAGCCGCATCAGGGTCGCCTGCTCGGACTCGGCGAGATCGGCCTCGCGCTGGCTGACGGCGAGGGCCACCGGGACCAGCAGGGGTTGGGAGGTGATGCCGTCGGCGTCGAGCGCGCGCTTGAAGGCCTCGTAGGTGATGCGCTCGTGCGCGGCATGCATGTCGACCAGGACCAGCCCCGCGGCATTTTGCGCCAGCACATAGACGCCGTGCAGCTGCGCCAACGCAAAGCCCAGCGGCGTCTCCGAATCCGGCTGCGGCAGGACCGCCGCGTTCGGCCCGGCGCCGGGCGATGGTGCGGGTTCCGCGACACCCAACCCGCCCGGCGCCTGCCAGGCCTCGGCCGCCCGGTAGCGCGCTCGCGACCGGCTGGTCAGTGACATGGCCACCTGCGCAGCGGCTGCGGACGGCTGACGATGCGCGACCGGCGCCGGACCCGTGACATCCGGCGCCTGCCCGGCCGCCGTTGTCGCCGGTTGCTCGGAAGCCGGTTCGGCCAGAACGTCGTGCAAGGTGCGGAACAGGAAATCATGCACCAGGCGGCTCTCGCGAAACCGCACCTCGTGCTTGGTCGGGTGGACGTTGACATCGACCAGCGCCGGCGGCAGCTCGAGGAACAGCAGGTAGGCCGGCTGCCGGCCGTGGTAGAGGACATCCTGGTAGGCCTGGCGCACCGCGTGGCCGACCAGCTTGTCGCGCACCATCCGGCGGTTGACGAAGAAATGCTGCATGTCGGCCTGGCTGCGCGAGAAGGTCGGGCGCGCGACCCAGCCGCTGAGCCGCAGCCCGGCCGCTGTGTGATCCAGGTACAAGGCGGCGTCGACGAAGGCCGGACCCAGCAGGTCCGCGAGTCGCCGCTCGTGCGCCATCCGGTCGTTCGCCGACACGGCATCGAACACCTGGCGGCCGTTGTGTACCAGGCTGAACGCGACCGACGGGTGCGCCAACGCGAGGCGCTTGACGACCTGTTCCAGGTGGCCGAATTCGGTCTTGTCGGTACGCAGGAACTTGCGCCGGGCCGGGGTGTTGTAGAACAGGTCATGGACCGTCACCTGGGTGCCGCGCGGCAGGCTCGAGGGCCGCCAGGTGGTGTCGCCGGTGTCGATCTCGGCGGCCTGTGCCGCGCCGGTCGCGCGCGATGCCAGCGTCAATCTCGAGACCGATGCAATGGCCGGCAGCGCTTCACCGCGAAAGCCCATGCTGGCGATGTGATCCAGGTCCTCGAGTGCCGCGAGCTTGCTGGTGGCATGGCGGGACAGGGCCAGCGCCAACTCGTCAGCGGCGATGCCATGACCGTCATCGGTGATCC
>JASFVZ010000237.1:0-4598 GCA_050049565.1 Chromatiaceae bacterium
GCCACCCTGGTCGACCGCGATATCCACGACGACGCTGCCGGGTTGCATGCCGGCAACCTGGTCACGACTGACCACCCGCGGCGCCGCCGCGCCCGGCAAGAGCACGGCGCCGATCAACAGGTCAGCCGCAGCGAGCACGTCATCGAGTGCCCGGCGCGACGGGGTCAGTGCCGTGACGTTGGCCGCGAGCCCGTGCATCGCCTCGAGCTTTTCCGGGTTGCGATCGAACACCGTCACATTGGCACCGAGCGCCGCTGCGGCACGCACCGAAGCGCCGCCCGCGCTGCCGGCACCGACAACGACGACATTGCCGCGCGGCACGCTCGCCAGCCCACCGAGCAGGACGCCCTTGCCGCCCTGCGGCGTATGCAGCAGGTGCGTGCCGACCTGCACGGCGATGCGGCCGGCGATATCACTCATCGGGACCAGGATCGGCAGGCGCCCGCCCTCCGCCACGGTCTCGAACGCGATCGCCGTCAAACCGATGTCGCACAGCGCCGCGGTCAATGTCGGGTTGGCGGCCAGATGGAGGTAACAGAACAGGCGATGATCCTGGCGCAGGAGCCGCACCTCGTCGCCGACCGGCTCCTTGACCTTGACCACGAGCTCCGCCCAGTCATAGAGCGCAGTGGCATGGTCGAGCAGCAACGCACCCGCCGCGCTGTAATCGGCGTCCGCATACCGGCTGGCCAGCCCGGCACCGCGCTGGACCCCGACCTCCACGCCGTGCCTTTTCAACTCACCCACGGCGCCCGGCGTGAGCGCGATCCGCCCCTCGAGCGGTTTGGTTTCACTTGGAACGCCTACCCGTAGGACCATGGTTTTACCTCCAAACGCAGTGGCCTATAGTATGGCGCGCCGTGCCACCACGTCATCCGATGCACCGGTGGCCTACCAGCCTGACAGGAGAATGTCCGCATGAGCGACACCAAACACTGCCGACTGCTCATCCTCGGTTCCGGCCCCGCCGGTTATTCGGCGGCCGTTTACGCAGCGCGGGCCAACCTGAGCCCGGTCCTGGTCACCGGCCTGGAACAGGGTGGTCAACTGATGACCACGACCGACGTCGACAACTGGCCGGGTGACAACGACGGGGTCCAGGGGCCAGACCTGATGGCGCGGATGCTGGCGCATGCCGAACGCTTCGAGACCGAAGTGATCTTCGACTACATCTCGGAGGTCGACCTGAGCGTCCGGCCGTTCCGCCTGAAAGGTGACTCCCGGCAATACACCTGTGACGCCATGATCATCGCCACCGGGGCCTCGGCCCAGTATCTCGGACTGCCCTCCGAAGAGGCGTTCAAGGGTAAAGGGGTCTCGGCCTGCGCGACCTGCGACGGGTTCTTCTACCGCAATCAGAAGGTCGCGGTCATCGGCGGTGGCAACACGGCGGTCGAAGAGGCGCTCTACCTCTCCAACATTGCGTCGGAGGTCACGCTGGTGCACCGGCGTGATGCCTTGCGTGCGGAGAAGATCCTGCAAAAGCACTTGTTCGAAAAGGCGGAGAACGGCAACGTCAAGATCGAATGGAATCATGTGCTGGAAGAGGTGCTCGGTGACGCCAGCGGGGTCACCGGTATGCGCATCAAGAGCACCAAGGACGAAGGCAGCAAAGACATCGATATCCATGGCCTGTTCATCGCGATCGGCCATAAGCCGAACACCGGCATCTTCGAAGGCCAACTCGATATGGCCGGTGGCTATATCAAGGTGAAGAGCGGTACCGAAGGCAATGCCACCGCCACCTCGGTCGAGGGTGTCTTCGCCGCCGGTGACGTGATGGATCATGTATACCGCCAGGCTATCACCTCGGCCGGCAGCGGCTGCATGGCCGCGCTGGACGCGGAGAAGTACCTGGACGCCCTGGAGCAGTCGTCCACATAGTGGACGCCCTTCGGGCCGACCCATAAACGCCATCGCCGGCGTTTCGCTCGCTTGGATTAGCGCCGGCCAGTCCTTCGCTCGCGCGCCTTGCCGATCACGTTTGTGGATCGGCTGAGTGTTACCGAACTCACCCCGCAGCTCACTAATGCGCGGGATCGACCGTCCCGACGTGCAACGCCTCATCGAGCAGACGTCGGGTGACCCAGGCATGCAGGAGCAGTTGCTGAAACCGGTTCAACGCCCGGAAAGCGAGGCCCGTGTGCACCCCAAGGGCGCCGTCGTGATGGCGCGCGACACTGCGGATCTCGCCGATCAGTCCGAGTGACTCGTCGGCCCCGCCGACCGTCAATGACAGCTTGAGGTGCAGCCGCTCGCCGACCAGGCCCAGCGGCTCCGCGGTCGCGAGCCGCGCCCCCGTCTCGCTGAGATCGACGATGTTCGCCCGGTGGAAGACATCCGGGTCATCGGTGTCGTTGGTGTTGCGCACGTCCACCGGCAGGTCGGTGACGACGCGCGACGCGTTACGCACGACGATCTGCTCGAACTTTGCCGGATACTCGAGGTGCAGGTGGGCATAAGGCTTGAGACCCACCACCAGGACCTGGGCGACGAAGCCAAGCACCCTTGCGCCCTCCAGCACGCGCACATTGAAGCGTTGGCCCTCACGTACGATCTGCACCCGTCCGTCCACCATCGGCGCGGTGATCACGAGACTGGCGCCCGGCAGGAACCCGATCAGCCGGACGGCGAATCGGGGGGAGTTCTCCGGCACCGTCGCCTGAATATGCAGGGCGGTACCGACCGGCAGATCCAGCAGCGCCCCGGATTCGTTCACCGGCTGCGCTCCCGGGGGTGTCGGCAGATTTCGCGTGGATTTGGCATCTTGCGTGTTTCCGCCCACGATCATACCGTCGGTGGATGCAGGTCACTAGCGCACCAGAAGCCGCTTTGCGCATCGCCATCGTCGACCGGTTGGACGATATCGGTGCCGATGAATGGAACGCGCTTGGGGCTGCCGGCTACCCGTTTCTGCGCCATGAGTTTCTGAGCGCGCTGGAAGAAGAGGACTGTCTCGGCGAGCGCTACGGCTGGTTGCCGCGCCACGTCACCCTGCGCTCCGATGATGGGCGCCTCCTGGGCGCCGCACCGCTCTATCTCAAGTTCAATTCCTACGGCGAATTCGTATTCGACTGGTCCTGGGCAGACGCCTACGCGCGCCACGGGCTGCAGTACTACCCGAAACTCGTCAGCGCCTCGCCGTACACCCCGGCCACCGGTCCGAAGCTGCTGATCCACCCGGACGCGCCGGCCGAGACGCGACCGATGCTGGTCGAGGCGAGCCGACAACTGGCGTTGGAACTCGGCGTCTCGTCACTGCACTGGCTGTTTACAGAACCCGACGAGAACGCCCTGCTCGAGCGGGACGGCTTCCTGCGACGGGTGGGGTGCCAGTTCCATTGGACCAACCGGGACTACGCCGACTTCGACGCCTTTCTGGCGACCCTGACCTCGGGGAAACGCAAGAACATTCGCAAGGAGCGCCGCAAGGTCGAGGACGCCGGGGTGGCGTTCCGACTGCTCGATGGCCATACCGCCAGCAGCCGTGACTGGCGCGTGTTTCACCGCTACTACGAGTCCACATTCGACCGCCGGGGCGGCATCCCGACGCTGTCGCAGCGCTTTTTCGAGCGCATCGCCAGGACCATGCCGGAACAACTGCTGCTCGTCATGTGCGACCTGGACGGGGAACCGGTCGCGGCGGCGTTCTGCCTGGTCGGTGAACATACCCTGTACGGTCGTCACTGGGGCTGCGAGACGCACGTCGACAACCTGCATTTCGAGGCCTGCTACTACCAGGGTATCGAGTTCTGCATCCGCCACGGCCTGCAACGATTCGAGCCCGGGGCGCAGGGCGAGCACAAGATACCCCGCGGATTCCTGCCGACCGAGACGCTCTCCGCGCACTGGCTGGCCGATGCCCGTTTCAGTGACGCCGTCAGCCGACACCTCGAACTCGAACGCTCGGGCATGGCCGACTATCTCGCCGAGATGATGCAGCGCAGTCCATACCGCGCCCAGGACAATTGCTGACATCGACAAAGGACGATCACGAGCCGCCGTCCCGCGTGTAAACTCAGGGCATCGAAAGTGACCGCCGCCCCCGTAATTCGTGATCTTCGATCTCGACGGCACCAAACCGGAAGTCGGTTTCCCCGACACCCACCTCGCCGAGTCTGACCCCAACGGGCTGCTGGCGATCGGCGGCGACCTGTCTGAAGCGCGCCTGCTCAGCGCATACCGGCGCGGCATATTCCCCTGGTACAGCACTGGCCAGCCGATTCTCTGGTGGAGCCCGGCGCCGCGCATGGTGCTGTATCCGGGTGAATTGCACGTGGCCCGCAGTCTGCGCAAATCGTTGCGCAACCGGAGCTTCGAGGTCAGCGTGGACATGGCCTTCGATGCGGTCATCCGCGCCTGCGCCGCACCGCGCGACGATTCCGACGGCACCTGGCTGGTGCCCGAAATGATCAGGTCGTACACGGCGCTGCATCGAACCGGCCATGCACACTCGATCGAAGTCTGGCTGCGCGGCGAGCTGGTTGGCGGTCTCTATGGCGTGCTGATCGGTTCCGTGTTCTTCGGCGAATCGATGTTCAGCCGTCGCGCCGATGCCTCGAAGGTGGCGTTCACCCAGCTCGCGGAGATCGGCCGCG
>JASFVZ010000029.1:0-10004 GCA_050049565.1 Chromatiaceae bacterium
GCCGTCCTCCTTGCGCAGGACGGCGCGCGTCGACAGCCCCTTGCCGTCGGCCGTCTTGTCCACTGTCTTGCGCAACTCGAGATTGCAGCACTCGCCCGGTCGCAGGGCACCAACGAACTTGAAGTCGTAGTTGCTAAAGTGCAGACCGCGTCGATCAGGGCGCGGTGCCGACGGCATGCCGCGGTGTCGCCGTTCTATCCGGTCACTGACCAGGAACTCGGTCTGGAAACCAAGCACGATGGTTGAGCCAAACGGATTGCCTCGCACGGCCCGCCAGCGTTTGGGATCGTGGAACGGATTGAAATCGTCGGTCGTATTGCGGGCGACGTCGACATGCAACTGATCGAATCGCAGCCCGTTCAGGAGATCGCCCATGAACCCTCCGCGGGACGGGGTCGCGGCTGCCGTCGGCCAAGGTCTGGTGTCAGGCCTGGTGTTCGGGCCATCGGCGGTCCAGACGCGGATTGACGAGAACAGGGGCCGGGCAGTGCAGCGAACGCATACACCTAACCCGGCAACGCGGCATCCGGCGGCTCGACCTGGGTCGCTGCCGACCGCCGCTTGAGATGCACCAGCAACAGTGACACCGCCGCTGGCGTGACGCCGGGGATCCGGCCGGCCTGACCCAGCGTCTCGGGCCTGTGGCGTGCCAGTTTCTCGCAGACCTCGGCCGAGAGGCCGGTAACCCGGGAATAATCCAGGTCCACCGGTAGGCGGATTGCCTCTGCCCGGCGTGCCCGGTCCACTTCGTCCTGCTGCCGATCGATGTAGCCGGCGTACCTGGCCTGGATCTGGACCTGGTCGACTACCTGCTCGGCAATGTCACCTGCTATCGACGCCTCACCCACCGGGGCAAGCGACGTGACCTTTACGTAGTCCGCGGTCGGGCGGGCGAGCAGGTCCAATGCCCTGGTCTCTTTACGCAGCACGTCGCCGAACAGCCGACGCGCCACCGCTTCCGGGACATCGGCCGGTCGCACCAGGGTGTCGCGCAGACGCTGGCGTTCGCGCTCTATGGCCTCGCGCTTGCGTTCGAAAAACGCCCACTGGTCGTCGCCGACCAGGCCGAGACGTCGGCCGGTCTCGGAAAGGCGGAGATCGGCATTGTCTTCACGCAGCATCAGGCGGTATTCGGCGCGCGAAGTGAACATCCGGTAGGGCTCCTGGGTACCCCGGGTTATCAGGTCGTCGACCAGTACGCCGAGATAGGCCTCGTCGCGGCGCGGCGACCAGCCGTCGCGGTCCTGCACCTGCAGGGCGGCATTGGCCCCGGCCAACAGGCCCTGCGCCGCGGCTTCCTCGTAACCGGTGGTCCCGTTGATCTGACCGGCAAAGAACAGGCCGTCGATAGGGCGGGTCTCGAGTGTCGCCTTGAGATCGCGCGGGTCGAAGAAGTCGTACTCGATCGCATAGCCCGGTCGCGTGATCCGCGACTGTTCGAAACCGCGCATGGATCGAACCAGTTCCCACTGCACGTCGAAGGGCAGGGAGGTCGAGATGCCGTTGGGGTAGACCTCGTGGCTGTCGAGCCCCTCCGGCTCGATGAAGATCTGGTGCGAGTCCTTGTCCGCGAAGCGAACCACCTTGTCCTCGATCGACGGACAGTAGCGCGGGCCGGTGCCTTCGATCACGCCGGTGTACATCGGCGAGCGCGACAGTCCGCGCCGTATGATCTCGTGGGTCTGTTCGTTGGTTCGGGTGATATGACAGGGCACCTGCTGGGGGTGCTGCTCGCGCCGGCCCATGAACGAGAAGACCGGTGCCGGGTCGTCACCGGGCTGCACATCGAGCGCCGTGTAGTCGATCGTGCGCCGGTCGATGCGCGGTGGTGTGCCGGTCTTGAGGCGATCGGTGCGGAACGGCAGCTCGCGCAGCCGCCGGGCGAGCGCGTTGCTCGGCGGATCGCCGGCACGGCCCCCCTGGTAATTCTCCAGACCGACATGGATCCGCCCCCCCAGGAAGGTCCCGACCGTCAGCACCACCGTTGGTGCGCTAAACACCAGGCCCATCTGCGTCCTGACCCCGGTCACCCGATCCTGCTCGACCACCAGGTCATCGACCGCCTGCTGGAACAGGTCGAGCCTGGGTTCGGCCTGCAACGCCGCGCGCACCGCGCCACGGTAGAGCGCCCGATCCGCCTGGGCGCGGGTGGCCCGCACCGCGGGTCCCTTGCGCGCGTTCAAGGTCCGGAACTGGATTCCAGCCCGGTCCGCGGCACGCGCCATCAGGCCGCCCAGGGCATCGACCTCGCGCACCAGGTGGCCCTTGCCGATACCGCCAATCGCGGGATTGCAGCTCATCGCGCCGAGCGTCTCGATGCTGTGGGTCAGCAGCAGGGTACGGGCACCGACCCGCGCAGCGGCCAGCGCGGCCTCGCTCCCTGCGTGGCCGCCCCCGACCACGATCACGTCATAGCTCTGAGGATGCAGCATGGTTTAACCCGTTGAATTTGCTGCGGGATTATAGACCCAATCCTGGCTAGCCCGCGGCGCCGAGTGTCCCGCCAAACCGCAGGGTCTGGTGGTCAGGCGAAAGCCGATCGTCGAATCGGGCCAAAACACCTGTCGCGGCGGGCTAGTGACGGCCGGGGCCTTCGTATACTGCACAGGCATACCGAAGCCATGGACCCAGTTTTTGAGACACGGCATGCATTCTTACGTCAGCCTAAAGAACGCGGCCTCGGGAACTCTAGTCGACGTCGAATCCGCCGCTAAGCCGATACTGCTCTGATACCGAGGACACCGTTCATGCCCGCGCCCAGCGCCCGACCCGATACGCCGCCCGACAACGAGGTCTGGCAACGGGTCCTCGACGAAGCCGGCCGACTGATCGTCGGCAAACCCGATATCCTGCGCCTGTCGCTGACCTGCCTGCTCGCCGCCGGTCATCTGCTGATCGAAGACGTCCCCGGTGTCGGCAAGACGACCCTGGCGCACGTCCTGGCCCGGCTGCTTGGCCTGGACTTCCAACGGGTCCAGTTCACCGCCGACATGCTGCCGGCCGATATCCTCGGCGTGTCGATCTACGACCGCGACGAAGGACGGTTCCATTTCCATGCCGGGCCGGTCTTCGCCCAGCTGGTGCTTGCCGACGAGATCAATCGTGCGACGCCGAAGACCCAGAGCGCACTGCTCGAGGCCATGGAAGAGCGCCAGGTCACGGCCGATGGTGAGACGCGGCCGCTGCCGGCGCCTTTCTTTGTCATCGCCACCCAAAATCCACGCACCCAGATTGGTACTTTCGGTCTCCCCGAATCACAACTCGACCGGTTCCTGATGCGCGTCAGCATCGGCTACCCCGACGCGCAGGCCGAGCGGGAGTTGCTGGCCGGGGGGGACCGGCGTCAGCAGCTCGCTGACGTGCATCCCTGTATCGCGCCGGCGGCAGTGCTGGCATGGCAGCGTCGCGTCGATGCCGTGTATGTCGCACCGGCGCTGTTGGACTACCTGCAGCTCCTGCTCGCGGCAAGTCGCAGTTCGGCGCACTGGGAGACGGGTCTGTCACCACGCGCCGGCCTGGCGCTGTTGCGTGCGGCACGTGCCTGGGCGCTGATCGACGGTCGTGGACAGGTGGTGCCCGAGGACGTCCAGGCGGTCTTCCCGAGCGTCGCCGGACACCGCCTCAACGTCATCGACGGCAACGGGGCAGACGCACTGGCCGAACTGATCGCGGGCGTCGACGTTCCTTGAACCCGGACAGCCCGCGACCTGGCACGTGCTGTGTGACCTGATCCAGGATCGAATCGAACGGGCTGATCGGTGACCGTGCCATGGGGATAGCCAACCTCGTCAGGATCGAACACGCGGACGACCTCGGCGCCGTCGAGATCGGCGCCCGACGGATCTATATCCTGCCGACACGCTATGGCTTCATCTACGGCAGCCTGTTGTTCCTGATGCTGATCGGTGCGGTCAACTACGGCAACAACCCGGCGCACCTGTTGACGTTCCTGCTGGCTGGACTGGGCAGCAACGCGATCTATCAGACCTGGCGCAACCTGCGCGGCCTGGGACTGCGATGCCATGGCGCATCACCGGTATTCGCCGGCCAGGCGGCCCGGTTCGTGGTCGAAGTCGACCCCGGGGAACGCGAGCGACCGGCGATTCAGCTCGGCTTCGAGGGGAGTGATCTGCAACTGATCGACCTCGCGGCGCAAAAACCGCAGTCGGTCACCCTGACCCTGAAAGACCTGCCGCGGGGTCTGCATTCACCGGGACGACTGACCATCAGCACGCCGTATCCCCTGGGTCTGTTTCGGGCCTGGTGCTACGTCGACACGGCGGCATGGCTTCTGGTCTATCCACGGCCCGGCCCGGGCTGGCAGCCGCCCGGGGATACCGGGCAACGCCTCGATGGCGGCTACAGCGGGAGCGGCAATGACGATTTCGCCGGTCTGCGCGCCTATCAATCGGGCGATCCGCCCTCGCAGATGGACTGGAAGAGCTACGCGCGTGAACGTGGTCTGAACACCCGCCTGTTCAGCGGCCAGGCGGCGGCGCCGGTCTGGCTCGATTGGGCCGATGCGCCGGGCACCGACGACGAACAACGCCTGTCGGCGCTGACCCGGGCGGTGCTGGACGCAGAGGCCGCGGATCGCCCCTACGGTCTGCGAACACCTGCGGTCAGGATTGCCCCGGCGCGCGGCACGCCGCACCGTCACCAGTGTCTGCGACACCTTGCGCTCTACGGGACCGCCGATGCGTGATGCGCTCGCAGCGCTGCCGATCCCGCCGCAGCTGCTGGCTGCCCTGTTGCTGCTGTTGGCCGCCTTGATGCTGCCGCATCTGTCCAATCTCAGCCCCCCGGCCCTCGCGTTCTTCTACGTCGCGGTGGCCTGGCGATTGGTCGCCATTCGCCGGCCGCGCTGGCTGCCGGGGCGTTGGTCGCTGCTGCTGTTGATGCTGGTCGCGATCGCCCTGGTCGTACTGTCGACCGGCCTGGCAGATGGCCGGCTGGCGGGCACCGCACTACTCGTTGTGATGCTCGGCCTCAAGCTCCTCGAGGTGAGGGCGCGGCGCGATGTCCACGTGACCCTGTTCCTCGGCTACTTCCTGGTCCTTACGCAGTTTCTCTACAACCAGTCCCTGGCACTCGCCGTTTACCTGTTTACCGGCGTGCTGGCGCTGATCGCGATCCAGGTGGGGCTCAATCGCGCCCAGGTCGTCGTCAGGGGCCAACTGCGCAACACCTTGCTGATGATCGGCGCCGCTTTGCCGATCGCGCTGATCGTGTTCCTGCTGTTCCCCCGTTTGCAGACCCCGCTCTGGGGCATCAGCTCGGCCAGCGCGACGACCGGCATCAGCGACGACATGACGCTCGGCGATATCGGGAAGCTGAGCCGCTCGGAGGCCATTGCGTTTCGGGTCGAGTTCCCGGGCGATGTGCCCGCACCGGCACAAAGGTACTGGCGCGGGCCCGTGCTCTGGGAAACCGATGGCCGACGCTGGAGCGCCGGCGGCCGAGTACCCCGACCGATCAATCCCGGCCGGCCGCACGCGACGCCGTTGGACTACGAGGTGACGATCGAACCAACGGGCGAGTACTGGCTGTTCGGCCTCGACGTCGTTACGGAAATACCCACCGGCAGTCGTCTCAACAGCGACTACGCGCTGGTCGCCGAGCAACGCGTCAATCGCCGCATGACCTTTCGTGCTACATCGGATCCCGGGTACCGGATCGATCGCCTGAGCAAACGCGAGCGGCGTCGCGGACTGCAGCTTCCCGATCGGGTTTCGCCGCGCGTCGCGCAGCTGGTGGAGCAGTGGCAGGCCGAAACCGACCCGGCGAAACCGCGACAGCTGATCGAGCGCGGGCTCGCGTTTTTCCGGGAGCAACCCTTCAGCTATACCCTGTCCCCCGGGCTGCTTGGCCGTGATCCGGTCGACGAATTCCTGTTCGAGACCCGGCGGGGATTCTGCGAGCACTACGCCGGCAGTTTCACGCTGCTGATGCGGCTTGCCGGGCTGCCGGCGCGGGTCGTCGTCGGGTACCAGGGCGGCGAGCGGAATCCGCGCTCAGACCACTGGGTGGTTCGGCAGTCGGACGCCCATGCCTGGTCCGAGGTCTGGCTGCCGGACTCGGGCTGGATAAGGATCGACCCGACCAGTGCCGTGGCCCCCGAGCGGATCGAGCGCGGTATCGACGCCGGTCAGTCGCAAGGCAGACCGCAGGTCGTTTTCCAACTCGACGACCGGGGGCTCTGGGGCAGCCTGGTGCAGGAGGCCGGGTGGTTGATCGACGCGGTCGACCTTGGTTGGCACCGTTGGGTCGTCGGCTTCACGGCGGAACGGCAGCAGAACCTGCTGGATCGCTTCGGCCTGCGCGACCTTCGCGGTCTTGGGCTGGCCGCCGCACTCGTGTTTGGGGGGGCGATCGCCGGGTTGATCGCCTACCTGATGAGCAGCTTGCCGGCAAAAAACGACATCGACCCGCTGGCAGCCCTCTGGCGGCGCTTTCGCCGCAAACTCAGACAGGCCGGCATCGCGGCACCGGGCTGGCATGGCCCGGACACACTCTGCAAGGCCGCGATAGATGCCTATCCCCAGCACGTGGGGGAGTTGACCGCGATCACCCGCCTGTTCGTTCAGCTACGCTACGGGCGACGCGGCGATCCGCGGCAGATCGCGGCACTGAAACGTCGCATTAGCGCCCTGAAGCTGCGTGCCGGACCCGCAGGATAACGGCGTTCCTTTACCTGCAGCGCGCGTTCATTTCCCGATACAGAAACTCGAGAAGATCTCGCCGAGCAAGTCATCCGCGGTGAACTCACCGGTTATCGCCGTCAATGCCAGCTGGGCCTGGCGCAGGTCTTCGGCCAGCAGTTCACCGGCGCGTCCGCCCAGCAGGGCTTCGCGACCTGCAAGCAAGGCGGAGCCGACCCGGTCGAGTGCTTCCAGGTGACGTCGCCGGGCGCTGAATTCGCCCTCTCCGGTACCCTCGTAGGCAACCAACTGCTTGAGGTGGTCGCGCAGCAGGTCGACGCCGGATCCGGTCTTCGCCGAGAGTGCGATCTCGACCAGGTCACCATCGCGATGGAGTCGTGGAGCATTACCGGACAGATCGACCTTGTTCCTGACCCGGGTGACACCGATCCCGGGCGGGAGGTCAGACGCGGCGAATCCGATATCGTCAGGATCCTCCATGCCATCGAAGACCCAGAGTGCATGATCAGCTTGCGCCAGCTGCTCACGGGCCCGCCGCACGCCTTCCTGCTCGACGGCATCTCCCGCGTCGCGCAGCCCGGCCGTGTCGACCAGGTGGATCGGTAATCCGTCGATCTCGATCTGTTCGTGCAACAGATCCCGCGTCGTCCCCGGTATCGCGGTGACGATTGCGCGTTCCTGGCCGGTGAGGGCATTCAACAGGCTCGATTTACCGGCATTCGGCCGGCCGGCGATCACCAGCGACAGGCCATCGCGCAACAGCTGGCCGGTATGCGCACGGTGCTTGAGGTCGCCGAGACTATCGATGATGCCATCGAGTTGTCGATGGACATGCTCGTCGGCCAGGAAATCGATCTCCTCTTCGGGAAAATCGATCGCGGCTTCGACATAGACCCGCAGTCCGGTGACCGCGTCTGTCAACGCGTGCACCCGTTCCGAGAACACACCGTTCAGCGAGCGCACGGCCGAACGTGCGGCCGCCCGCGTCTGACTGTCGATGAGATCGGCGACGGCTTCGGCCTGCGCGAGATCGAGTTTGTCGTTCAGAAACGCCCGGCGTGAAAACTCGCCGGGTTCAGCCAGCCGCGCCCCCAGGTCAATGACACGACCCAACAGCATATCCATGACCACGGGGCCGCCATGTCCCTGGAGCTCGAGCACATCCTCACCGGTGAACGAGGCCGGCCCGGCAAAGTACAGGGCGATGCCGGTATCCATTGCCTGGGCGTCTTGGTCGAGGAAGGACACAAAGGTGGCCCTGCGTGGCGCCAGCTGCCGACCGACGATCGCACCGGCTATTTCGGCCACGCCCGGCCCCGACACCCTGACAATACCGACCCCGCCGCGGCCGGGCGGCGTGGCAATCGCTGCGATGGTGTCGGTCGAGAGGTCCGCCACGGCCCCTATCGATCAGGCCTTGGCACCTTCTTCGATGCGCTTGGTGATGACCCACTGCTGCGCGATCGACAACAGGTTGTTGACCACCCAGTAGAGGACGAGACCCGATGGGAAGAATGCGAACATCACGGTGAACACCACGGGCAGGAACATCAGGATCTTGGCCTGCATCGGGTCCGGTGGGGGAGGGTTCAGCTTCTGCTGCACGAACATCGAAACGCCCATGATCAGCGGAAGAACGAAGAAGGGATCCTTGATCGACAGGTCATCGAGCCACAGTATCCAGGGCGCCTGGCGCAGCTCAACGCTCTCAAGCAGGACCCAGTAGAGGGCGATGAAGAACGGGATCTGCACCAGCATCGGCAGACAGCCGCCGAGCGGATTGATCTTCTCGGTCTTGTACATCTCCATCATCGCCTGCTGCATGCGCTGCTTGTCATCGCCGTAGCGATCCTTGAGCGCCTGGATGCGCGGTGTCAGCTTGCGCATATTGGCCATGGAGCGATAGCTGGTTTCGGACAGTTTGAAAAACGCGAGCTTGATCAGAATCGTGAAGATGATGATCGTCCAGCCCCAGTTGCCGACAACACCGTTGATCTTGTCGAGGATCCAGTACATCGGCTTGGCGATGAACACCAGCCAGCCATAGTCCACCGTCAGATCGAGTCCTTCCGCGAGCTGTTCGAGTTCGGCCTGAAGCTTGGGTCCGACGAACAACGTGCCGTTGAAGGTCGCCTGCTCGCCCGGCCCCACGGTCATCGCCGGGGTGTAGGCACCGATCACGGCGCGACCGTTGGCCAATCGCTTGCCGTAGAAATGCTGTTGTTGGCCACGTGGCGGTACGATCGCAGCCAGGAAGTAGTGCTGGATCATCGAGATCCAGCCGTCGACCACGTCGCGGTTCAGCCGGTCCTTGCCCAAATCCTCGAAGTCGTACTTCTGGTATTTGTCTTCCGGACTGAAGATCGCGCCACCGGTGTAGGTGTACATGAACATGTTGCCGGAATCAGACGGCTCACCGCGCTGCAGCTGCCGATACTCACGACCGGTCCAGGCGTTCGATGAGTTGTTGGACACCAGGTGCTGCAATTCGATGGCATGCGTCCCGCGTCGGAAGGTGTATCGCTTGGTGACCTCGAGACCGTCGGGTGAGCGCCAGACCAGATCCACCGCCAACTTGTCCTGATCGGGCGCCATTTCGAAGCGGTCGGCAGCGGCCTCGAACATGGCTTCATGGGTCGGGGTGCGTTCCTTGTCCTGACCGAGTAACCCCGACTGGGCGATGAAGTAGTCGAAGCTGCGCTGACTCAGCAGGTGGTACTTGACGTCGGGTTGATCGACCGCCACCGGATAGTTCATCAATTTCGCGTCGACCAGGGTTCCTCCCCGGGTATCGATGCGGAGATCGAACATGTCGGTTTGCACAGTGACCAGTCGACCTGCCGGTGCGGATCCGTCGGTAACCGGTGCAGCAGACGGCACGGCGGCGTCGATGTCCGCGCGGACCGGCGCCTGAGGCGTATCCGGCGAGGGCGCCGGCGCATCGCGCGGCGTCGTTGCGGTGGCGACAGGGGTCTGGGCGGCCCGACCATAGTCCTCCTGCCAGGCCTGATAGAGCAGCATGCCGAGAAAGGCCAGGGCCATGAAGAGGAGGAGGCGTACGTTATCCATCTGATCTGTCAGCCGCTGAATTCGGGTACTGCGTGTCGAGGGGCCGAGTTGGCCAGGCACTTGGAGGGCGCGAGTGTACCTGTTCTTAGCAGGGGGCGCATTGCGTGTCGGCAGCCATAACCGCGTTAACGCCCGGTCCTCGTCGGTAACTGCCTGACGCGGTCGAACAGGCGGTCAAGGGCCGTACGGAGCGCCCCGTTATCGGCGTCGACCGCGGCATGGCGCACCATCAGAACGATGTCCACGTGCCTTAGGTTGTGCCGGCGGTGTCGA
>JASFVZ010000238.1:0-4595 GCA_050049565.1 Chromatiaceae bacterium
TCAGCAGACATCTTGGCGATGACGGGCGGTAAGAAGTACCCACACCAGGACTATCAGGGCGACTTCTACAGTCGCCGCGATGTGCTCAAGCGCATGCTGGCACTGGGCGGGATCGGTGCCGCGGGCGCCTACCTGGCTTTCGCGCCCGAGCACTTTCCCGGATCGTTGCGCGATCAAAGCGGCCTGCGCAGCATGCCGGTCGAGTCGCCTTTCCGGATCCCGGATTTTCGCGTCGAACCGGCCAACGCCAGCGTGCAGGTCGGCGTCGGGCGGGGGGGCGACGCGCGCACCATGCTGCTCAAGGCGCTGGATGCGATCGGTGGCCTGACCCACTTCATCCAGCCGGGCGATGTGGTGTTGGTCAAACCCAATGTGGCATTCGATCGCTCGCCGAACCTCGGTGCGACCACCCACCCGGCCATGATCGACACGCTCGTGCGGCTCCTGCTGGTCGATGCCCGGGCCGCCGAGGTCCGGGTGACCGACAACCCGATCGAGTCGCCGGCCGACTGCTTTGCCAAGAGCGGCATCGGTGCGGCGGCAGAACAGGCGGGAGGACGGGTCTATCTCCCCGACCCGAACGCGTTTGACCTGCTGTACACGCCCGGTGCGACGCTGATCGAGCAGTGGGCCTTCCTGAAGCGGCCCTTCAAGAACGTCAACAAGGTGATCGGCATCGCCCCGGCAAAGGACCACAACCTCTGCCACGCCTCGCTGGGCATCAAGAACTGGTACGGGCTGCTCGGCGGACGGCGCAACCAGTTCCATCAGGACATCCACGAGATCGTCTCCGATCTGTCGATCATGATCCGCCCGACGCTGACCATCGTCGATGGAACACGGGTGTTGATGGAGAACGGGCCGACCGGCGGCGATCCGTCGAACGTCCGCGACGGCAACGCGATTCTCGTCGGCGTCGACCCGGTGGCCACGGATGCGTGGGCCTATGAGCATCTGCTGCAGCGCCCCGGACGGCTGCCCGACTACCTCTATATGGCCGAGCAGAAGGGCAGCGGCCGGGTCAACTACAAGGATCGGATCAAGGTGATCACGTGAACCGGCTGCGCGCTGCTCTCGGACCGCTGCTGAATCGCTGGTTGCGACTGACCCGGGTGCGGATTGCCTCGCAGGTCTTTTTCTTTGCGTTGTTCCTGTTGGCCGTCTGGGCGACCTGGACGTCGCGGTTGGAAGGTTATCCGGTCTCGGGATTGCTCGAGTTGGATCCCCTGGTGATGCTGTCGACCGTGTTGGCCACCGGGTACGTCTACAAGCTGCTCGGTTGGGGCCTGATCATCGTCGCCATCACCTTTCTGTTCGGCCGCGTGTTCTGTAACTGGATGTGCCCCTATGGCACGCTGCACCAGTTCATTGGCTGGCTGTTCGACAACCGGTCGGGGACCCAACGAATCGATCAGAACCGCTACCACCCGGTCCAGTTCCTCAAGTACTCGATCCTGATCGTGTTCCTGCTGATGTCGGCGATGGGCGCGCTGCAGATCGGGCTGCTCGATCCGATCGTGATGATGTACCGCGCGATGGCCACCTTCTTTGCCCCGATACTCGATACTGCACTCGGCCGGGTCGGTGGTGCCACCGAAGGCCTGGGCGTCGATGCTGCGTGGCTCGATAGCCTGAAGTTCGCCCCGGGGGTGGAGCACCGTATCTTCGTCGGATCGTTCTGGATCGGCGTGATCTTCCTGTTCTTCGTCGTCATGAACCTCTGGAAGCCGCGGTTTTTCTGCCGGTTCGTCTGCCCGCTCGGCGCCTTGCTCGGCGTCATTGCGAGCAAGAGCGTGTTCCGCATCAATCGCATCGTCGACAAGTGCACCGACTGCAACCTTTGCCTGTTGCGCTGCGAGGGGGCATCGGACCCGCAGGGAAAGCTCCGGCAGTCTGAGTGCTTCGGATGCATGAACTGCATCGACGACTGTCCGGAGAATGCCCTCGAATTCACGGCCTTCCGCCAGGACCGCAAGCAGGTGCTCCCCTATCCCGATCTGTCGCGCCGCAAGGTGGTCTTCGCCGGAGCTGTCGGCCTGATCGCCGCACCGGCGCTACGCAACGATGGTCGCGTCAACGACGAGAACTTCTCGGCCAAGATGATTCGCCCGCCCGGTTCGGTCGAGGAATCGGAGTTTCTCGAACGCTGCATCAAGTGCGATCAATGCCTCAATGTCTGTCCGACCAACGTCCTGCAGCCGGCCACGCTGCAAGAGGGCGGGATCGAGGCGGTCTGGACCCCGGTGATGAACTTCCACATCGCCCATTGCCAGCTCAAATGCACCCTGTGCTCCGAGGTCTGTCCGACCGGGGCCATCCGGAAGATCGATGTCGCCGAAAAACTCGGCGAAGGCCCCTACCGGGACCAGGGCCCCGTGCGTCTCGGCACCGCCTTCATCGATACCAACCGTTGCCTGCCGTGGGCCAATCAGGTGCCTTGTGTGGTCTGCGAGGAGGTCTGCCCCGTGGCACCCAAGGCCATTCAGACCTACGATGAAGAGACCAAAGACGTGTTCGGCAAGATGGTGCTACTGAACAAGCCGTTCATCGTGCCCGATCTGTGCATCGGTTGCGGGATCTGCGAGGCCGAATGCCCGGTACAGGATCAGCCGGCCGTCTACGTGACCGCCGTCGGTGAAAGCCGGTCGGAGAACCGCAAGCTGCTGTTGCGCTCCAGGACCCCGGTGCGCCCGATATGAGGATCTCGAACCATGAGCGATGACCGCGATAACGACACACCAGAGCAATCCTCGAGCGAACCGGGTCGGCGTCGCTTCCTGAAGACTGCCTTGGCGTCGGCGACCACGGCGGGCGCCGCGTCCCTTCCATTGTTGGGCCTGGCGGAGGAGGGCACGGCGGCGCCGGCACCGGCCATGACCGGGATCCCGACGCGAGAGCTTGGCAAGACCGGGGTTCAGGTACCGATCCTGCACCTCGGCACGGCTCAGCGCCTGGACCAGCGCTACGACAAGGTGATGCACCGCTCCTTTCAGGAGGGTGTCACCTGGTTCGACACGGCCTTGTCCTATGGTTGGGGATCGTCACACCGGGCCATCGCGAATTTTCTGACCCAGATCGGTGACCGCAAGCGTCTCTGGCTGACCTCGAAATCCGGCGCCGGACGCGTGGCGGGCCTGCAGGCCGGTATCGACGAGGCGCGTGCCGAGCTCGGTACGGATTACCTCGATCTCTATCTGATGCACGGGATCGACGACGTGCGGATGTTGGGTCGCGAATACCTGGCACTGGGCGAAAAGCTCAAGGCCCAGGGCAAGACCCGGTTCTTCGGGTTTTCCTGCCACGACGGCAATGTGGTCGAGCTGATGAACCGGGCCGCCGAGGTCGGTGGCATCGACGCGATCATGTTCCGCTACAACTTCAGGCGCTATGGCGACATGGCACTCAATCGCGCGATCGACGCCTGTCATCGCGCCGGAATCGGTCTGATCGCAATGAAGACCCAGGGCTCCGTGCCGCGTGATCTCGAGTCGGTGGTCGGGTTTCAGTCCAAGGAGTTCACCCTGGGACAGGCCAAGCTCAAGTCGGTCTGGGCGGACGAGCGCATCGACTCCATCGTGTCCGAGATGGACAGTGTCCGGTATGTGCGCGAGAACGTCGCTGCGGCAAGATCGGAAAAACCGCTGACCGCCGAGGAAAGCCACCAACTGAATCAGCTCGCCGCGCTGACCGCCGCTTATGCCTGTAACGGATGCAAGCATCTGTGCGAGCGGGCCGTCGCGCGCGACGTCGCGATTGCCGATTCGTTACGGTATCTGATGTATTTCGAGAGCTATGGCAAGACCGATCGCGCGCGTGACTTGTATCGGGCGATACCCGTCAACCGGCGTGAGGCATCGGAACAGGAACTGCGACGGGCCTGCGCGGTGTGCCCTCAGGGTATCGATATTCCGGCGCGTCTGCGCCGCGCACGTGAGCTGCTGGCCTGATTGCAGATACAGCGACACCGAAAATAGACACGTGGGACGCGATGCCGAGGCTGTGCTTCGGTCAGCCAGTTTATCTGACCTTCTGTTGAGTCGCCGATAGGGGATCCGTAAACCCCCCGCCTTTAGGCGGCGGATAGGTCCGATTTTACGAGCTCGGGCTTCGAAGCCGTTTTATCGATAGGGCCGGCTGCGCCGGCCGTTCCTTCGTCAGGCACAGCCCGACCTACGAAAGCAGGGCAGGTCACTGGGCGGCGGCGGGGATGAAACCGAGTCGGTGCGGCAGTAAACCCGCAAGCACGAGCTCCCGCCGAAAACGGGGATGATTCTCGAGTTGGGTAGCGAAAGCAGTCGGCCGAATGGCCGACCAATCCGGCTCTCAGCCGAAACCCGAAGCCACCGGCTATAGCCGGTGTGTTCACCGGATGTCGCGATGTGGACGGTCGCGCTGGCAATTCAGTGGAACATGCGGGTTTGTCCCCGGCTCGAAATCCGAACAGAGGGAGGCGTATCGATGCGAATTCGGGCCCGGGTCGGTCAGGCGCTTTGCACCACCAGGCGATTGATCGGCATCCGGAAGCGGCTGTGACCGCTCCCGTCACCGCTGCATCGAGCTGCAAAGTCCTGTTGGAGGTTTTCCAGCATCTGAGC
>JASFVZ010000239.1:0-4585 GCA_050049565.1 Chromatiaceae bacterium
TGACCGGAAGGGGGCGATTGATCATCCGATGCGTATGCCAGTGCTGACGTGCTAATCAGCACCGCAGCCAGCAACACGCCGGTGCGGCGTAACAGCGCCTGGATTGAACCGTCTTTCGCGTGGGCCGCCATGAGCAACAGGTCCGTGCTGCCAGAGCCCTGGTTGGGTTGGATACTATTGTCGACGCCAAGTCCATGCAGGATGCTCGGGCGGTTTTCGGCCTTCGTGCTCGTCAGATTGATTGATTTCATCGTCTGTTCCTCCGTGGAAATCTTCAGCTTTGGTGAGCGCCGTCGCCGACATCACCGCCTGCCATGATGAGAATGTAGGCCCGCGGCAGAAGGAGTATGTGCGGAACATTCACCGTCGGAATGTGAACTGTTCACCTTTCCTGTTGGTTTGCGTGCGTCGTCTGTCGACTGACGTTTCGCACACGCCAAGAAGCTGCCCATCCAAGGCACCGCCATTTCATGCGGCGATTGAAATGGCGAAGTACACGCTGACGTAGGGCAAAAAACCCATTCCCGAGTCTTATTACTGCTTCCCTGTGAATGTCACAGCACAGTGCGTGCCATCTGCGTCCGTTGCATTTCTGGATCAGCGATCCCCGAACAGAACAACGGGCTGACGGGGGAGTTGTAAAGCGATTCCTGACCTGAATCAGCCTTAATGCTGATCAGACGAGAATAGGGCAGGGCACGGAAAGTCAGATGTGTAGCCTGCCGGTTCTGCCGCCGGCTCGGCGGTTTGTCGTGGTGCTTGCTGGCGCTCCCGGCCAACAGCCGACCTAACGACAGGGCCACCATCGACTGTCCGGAGTCTTCAGGTTGAGATGGCCGGGACCGCGTACTCTCGGCCAGTAGGCGATAAGTAAGTAAACCCCGAATACGCAGCTTGTGAAGATTGATTGAGCCGCGTCAATTATGGGTCTAGTCCTGCATCTTTGAGCAGCGGGCCGCGCATTGATGGGGCCATACTTCCTGTAAGGCAAGGCTTACGGAATAGCCCGCATGGAGGGTCGTTATGGAGCAACACAGACCACGGGCTGACGGGTTGCCCTCGCGCATGATGATACGCGCAGCGGCAGTAGCATTTTTTACCGCTTTCCCCTTGTGCTCGTCATCAACTGGTACGGAATACGAGTGTAGTAACGCGCCAGTATTGATTCAGTCTCAAGCGTCGGAAGTGAATCAAGACATCTGCGATGCCGCGGAGGAGGTTGTTAAGTTTTTCGGTCGACTAGACCTTCAATTGCGGCACCCACTTGTCATCGAGGTGGTGCGCAATTTGCCGCAGGAACTCGGCGGAAACGCCGTAGGTTGCTATCACGAAGGAGAAAACAAAGTCTATGTTGTTACCTATTCAGCGTTCCAGAATAGAAAAAGCTGGTTTGGGATGCCGATCACTAAATCGACGTACCGCGGCCTGGTGGCACATGAAGCTGCGCATGCTATCGCTAGTTGTAATTTCGCAATGCCGGAGCCTACCCTCCATGCCCATGAGTTCATTGCCTACGTAACGATGCTTGCGACGATGGACTCGGAATCTCGGTCGCAAGTCTTGGCCTTACGGCCGGCGATTGTTTTTGACGACGAATCGGAATTCAATGAACTGACTTATTCGTTCGACCCGATACTCTTTGGGATAGCGGCGTACCGTTATTACTCGAAGGAGGAACATGGGGATAGCTTCATACTTAAAGTACTCTCGGGCAACGCATTGACCAACAGCGTATTCGACCTGCCCTAGGGTGTGTGCCCTCCGAACGCAATGACCACTCAGTGTTGCTGCCTATCGCGTTGCACAAACAAAAAGGCCGCCCGTCGAGGTGGTCTTTAGCGTTCTGGTTAGGATCACTCCCGGCCAAGAGCCGCCTTAGTAGCCTTTGCCGCCGAATGGCTGCTTTCGGCAGTGCAATCAGATACTGCTTCCAATCCCGCCCCTCGCAAGGGTCTACTTGAAACTATCTGCTCGCGTGAAATCGTTTCCTCGCGCGCTGGATTGGGGTTTTTGCACAGGTAGAATGGAGAGAATTCAGAGAGCGGGATCTGGATGGTGGGGCGGTGAAGCCCTGGCTTTCCCAGATCTGCGTTCCATCGATCGAGTAAATGCTTTACTCGCTTTCTTCCAGAGCCGGTAGTTCCGCCGCATCGGCGAGGCGCCAAACAGACGGTTTGCCTTGGCACCAGCTAAAGGGCGTTTATGCGTTCTAAAGTCATCCCTGCTGACTGATGGCTGGCGCCCAACACGCGCTAGCGCCGCTGTATTACCGCGGCGGCGATCTGTCGGCCCAGGGTGTCCACAGCCTCCCTGTGCGCCGCCACCAGTGCCAGATAGTCGGATCCCTCTACCGGGACCCGGATCTGGGAGCTGAAGAGATTCCTTTTCTCTTCTTCACCGGTCGAATCGATCAGTACCCAACTGACAGTCATCTCCAGCGTCCCGCCGAGGCGCCCCAGCAATTCCTCCACCTCCACTGTCACGCGATAGACGGGCTTGGCCCACGACTGGCGATAGCCGATGACCGTCAAATCCTTGAGTTCGGCCAAAAGTCTCATCACCAGGGCCGCTTCGATCTGACTGTTGAGTGAACCGGCCCAGCGTTCGAACTCCGCGATCTGCAGTTGCAAATCCTCGGAACGCGTCACGATCTGGGGGCGCTGGAGATGTTCCGGAAGGATGACAGGTCCGACCGCCAATGCCGGACTCACACGCTGCTCGACGGCGGCAGTGCGCTGCACTGCTCCGGTCGCTGAGGTCAGCGTGTAGAAGTTGGGGGCCTTCGAGGGACCCCCAGCGCAGCCTGCCAGCGACAGCAGACTCACCACAGGGATCAATATCGCCAGGTGGATGTACCGAGAGCGCATCGTTAGTTACCCCCCTTTACTTTGCCTCGGATCAGGGCCTCCGGATGCTGCTCGAGATAATCCAGCAACAACTTCAACGAGCGCGCAGATCGGGCGACGTCCTCCAGTGTCTGGTCGAGATCCTGTCGCAGCGGCGAATCCGCGGCGATGGCCCGTTCCGCGGTGGCCAGTGTGCCCTCTGCCTGCTTGATGGCGGAGGTGGCCGCCGGCACCGTCTCGCCTTGCAGACGAGCGAGCAGCCCCTGGGCCTCTGTGAGGGTCGCATCGAGACGCTTGACCGCCTGGCTCATGTCGGCCCCGATGTCCTCGAACGGGATCCCGGCGAGGCGATTGGCGACCGTGGTGACGTCCCCGACGAGCTGCTGGGTTTTTGAAGGAATAGTCGGGAATTTCCGGGGTTCGGAGGACCAGTCTATCGTCGCCGGTGGGGCGTCGGGAAAGAAATCGATCTCGACGAGCAGCTGCCCGGTTAGCAGGTTGCCGGTCTTGAGTTGCGCGCGCAAACCTTGATCGATCCAATCGTCGAGCCGCGCTTTTTTCTCCTGGTCTGTCATTGCAGCCGGAATATCCATCCGCTCGGGCTCGACCTCCAAGATGACGGGGATACTTACCTCGCGTGTTTTCGGGTCGTAGGCTAAACGGAAGTCGGCGACACGGCCGATGGGGATGCCCCGCAGCTCGACAGGCGCGCCGACGGTCAGGCCCCGAACCGAGTCTTTGAAATGAACTTCCCAAAGCTCCTTCTCCACATAGACTTCGGCGAATGCCGACTCCTTATCCACGTGCAGCTCGAACGCCGAATCCTCTCTTGCCCGCTCACCCTGGGGCGCCCCGGGGGGGAGATCGAATGCGATGCCGCCGGTTAGCACCGAGACGATCGACTCGGTGTTGAGATCCAAGCCGTCTGCGTTTAGTTTGAGGTTGACGCCGCTGGCGTTCCAGAAGCGGCTGCCTTCACGAACGAGTTCGTCATAGGGTGCATTGACGAATATGCCGATCTTCACACGCTGGCCATCCTCGCTCAGCGTTGTCTCCAAGACCTCGCCGACCTTGAACCTCTTGTAATAGACCGGAGCACTCGCCGCAATGGAGCCGCCGGCCTCGGAATGCAGAACGAAATGCAACCCGGCCTCGTCGGTGGTCACGACAGGCGGATGCTCGAGGCCGATGAAAGCCCGCTTCGGTTTGCCGCCCGGCACCGGGTCGATACCGATATGGGCGCCGGCGAGGAGCGTCCCGAGCCCGGTCACGCCGGCGGCAGTAACCTCGGCCCTGACCACCCAGAATCGGCTTTTGTCGTTCAGGAAGGGCTCGCTGTCCTTGTCCATCCGCACACTCACGACGACGCCGCTCAGATCCTCTTTGAGATCGATGCCCTCGACCGTCCCGATGTCGACGTCCTTGAACTTGACCATGGTCTTGCCGACCGCCAGGCCCTCGGCGTTCTTGAAGCTGATGGTGATCAGCGGCCCCTGCTCGGTGAACGTCTTGTAGGCCAGCCAGCCGCCGATCAGTGCCGCGAGCAGCGGGATGAGCCACACGATGGAGATCCGCCGGCCAGGCCTGCCCGTCTCGACGACCGCGTCGGGGATCTCGTTGTCAGTGCCTTGCGGATTGGCCATGCCCTTCCTCTTTCTCAGCGGCATCCCAGATAAGACGTGGATCGAAGCTCATCGCCGCGAATATGGTGATTACGACAACGGCGCCAAAGAACACGG
>JASFVZ010000240.1:0-4581 GCA_050049565.1 Chromatiaceae bacterium
CGGATTGTTGCGTCGCAAAAAGTCGGCTGTGGGGCAAAAAGTAACGTTTATCTCGCCGGTTTGTTACCAAACGTAACGGTGGTGTTCCCCCCGGTAAACGCCCGCAGAAAGTTCCGGTCGAGGTTCGGGACGACCCGATCAGCCGCGTTTCTTGGGTCGGGGCATGCCAAAACGCTGGCGTCGTTCCCAGAGGGTCTTGCGGCTGATTCCGAGCGCGTTGGCCAGCTCGGTCTCGGTCATGCGGTCCTGGTGCTCGAGCACGAAGACGCGGAAGTACTCTTCCAGCGAGAGCTTGTCATCGAGTTCGGCCGCGGTGCCCGTGCCGCCGACCCGATGATCGATCGCGAGCAGATCCGGCGTGATCGTTTCGTGTTCACACAGGATGGTTGCGCGTTCGATCGCGTTGGACAGCTCACGGACGTTGCCGGGCCAGTGATACCGCCGGATCGCATCGAGCGCGTCGCGCCCGAGTTTCAGCGGGCCGCGGCCCAGTTGCTTGCGTGCCTTGTCCAACAGGAATACCGCGAGTTCGATCACGTCATCGCCGCGCTCGCGCAGCGGCGGCAACTGCATCTCGACCACCCGTAAACGAAAGTACAGATCGCTGCGGAACGCGTTGTCCTGTACCAGGCGGCGCAGATCCCGGTGGGTCGCCGCGAGCACCCGGACGTTCGGCACGTCGTCAAGGCGTCCGCCGGTATCGTGTTCGCCGCCCTGCAGGACGCGCAACAACCGGGCCTGGGCGGCGGTGGGGAGCTCGCCGATCTCGTCCAGGAACAGGGTCCCGCCCTCGGCGCTCTGCATCAGGCCCGGGCGGAATTCGCCGGACCGCAATTGCCCGAACAATTCGGCCTCGATCGCCTGTTCCGGCACCGCGGCGCAGTTGAAGGCGACGAACGGCGCATCGCCGCGGCGACTGTGCTTGTGCAGGGCACGTGCGACCAGCTCCTTCCCGGTGCCCGACTCGCCGGTGATCAAGACCGTTGCATCGGTCGGCGCCACCTTCTGGATACGCGCACAGAGTTCGCTCATCACGGCACTCCGCCCGATCATGCCGGCGACCGGGAAAGACTGGTCGACATCGCTTTGCAGTGCGGCGGCACGACGTTCCTGCTGCTTCTCGCGCAGGACGCGATCGACCAGCATGACCAGCTCGTCGTGATCGAACGGCTTGGCGATGTAGTCGGCTGCGCCGTTCTTCATCGCATCCACCGCAGAGGTCACCGTCGCATAGCTGGTCATGATGATCACCGGCACGTCCCCGGCGATCTCGAGCAGCGCACTGCCTGGGCGGCCCGGCAGGCGCAGGTCGGTGATGATCAGGTTGTACGCCTCGAGTGGTCCGAGGGCCTGCGCGGCCTCGACCGACTCGGCTTCGCTGACCCGATAGTCATGGCGTTCGAGCAGGCGTCGCAGTGCGCTGCGGATGACCGCTTCATCCTCGATGATCAGCAAATGATGCATAGGCTGTGTCCGTTTGTTCGAGTGGCAGGGTGACGATGACCCGGGTGCCCACACCTGGCTGCGAGTCGATCCTCAGGGTCCCCCGGTGGTCTTCGATGATCTTGTACGCGAGCGACAGGCCCAGACCGGTACCCTGACCGGTCGGTTTGGTCGTGTAGAAGGGTTCGAGGATCGTGTTCTGGAGCTCGTCCGGGATGCCCTGACCCTGGTCCATGATCTCGATCACCGCCTCGCCGCCCTGCCTGCGCGCCAGCAGGTCGACCCGGTCACCCGGATGCGAAGCGTCGGCCGCATTGCCAAGCAGGTTGACCAGGACCTGGGCGAGTTGCTGGCGATTGCCGGTGAGCGAGACGGCAGCGTCGCAGCTGGCCTCGAAGCGGATATCGTCGCGCGCCTTGTTCAGCCTGATCAGGTGCATCGCCTCGTCGACGACGTCGCGCAATGCAAAGGTCTCCCGCTGCTGTGGATGCTGACTGCCGCGGCTGAAGCTTTTCAAGGTCCCGAGAATGGTCGAGATGCGTCGGGTCTGTTCGATGATGTCCTCGATACTCTGTCGGGCGACGGTCTTGTCTTCCTCATGACGCAGGTTCTGGGCCAGCGATGCGATCCCGGTCACCGGGTTACCGATCTCGTGTGCGACCCCGGCGGCCAATCGTCCGACCGATGCCAGGCGATCACTGTGCGCCAGCTCGGCCTCCAGGTTACCGAGGTCGGTCAGATCTTCGACCAGCATGACCATGCCGGGCTTGGCCGGTCCCTGCCCGGCGAGGCCCGGCTCGACGTAGGCCGACTTGTGCAGGGTGTACCAGCGCGGCTTGCCCGACATGGCCAGTTCCATGCGATAGATATGGTCCTCGGTGCTGCGCGCAAAGCCTGCCAGTAGACCGTCCCATGGTGGTGCGAGCTGTTTCAGCGGCGTGCCGATCAGGGTGGCCGCCTCGAGTCCGGTCATGCGTTCGAGCGCGAGGTTCCAGAGCACGATCTTGCGCTGGCTGTCGGTCGCGCAGACGCCGAGCGGCAGGTCCTGCAGGATCTGACGATGCAGACGGCGCAGGTCGTCGAGTTCGACGCTGAGGCCCTGGAGCTGCGAACGCGACGCTTCGAGCCGCTCTTCGACGTGGCGCATCGAATCGGCCAGCGCGGTCTTCGCCGCCGGGTCCAGTTCGAGCCGACGGTTGACGATGATGTGGGCGAGCTGCGGACCGAGCAGGCCGGACAGGTTGCGCTCGATGCGCTCTCTCAGGCGGCGCAGCTCCGACGTGCGGCGTTCCCCCGGGCGCATGCCGAGGTCGCTCAGCGCCTGGTCGACCTCGCGGGTGGCCATCTCGCTGCCCAGGGTTTCGGCCAGGCCGGCACGGAACTCCGCCGGCGACGTGGCGGCGACGACGCCGGCCAGCGGCATCACGGTTTCGGCGCAACAGGCACGGGCCGCCTCCAGTTCACCGGCCGACTGGCGGGTGACCAGCGAGACCAGCACGAACAGGCCGCCGTTGACCGCAAGGGTGGCGAACGTCGCGAAGGCCCACTTGTTCATGCCGCTTGCGGCGACCAGCTCGGGGATGCCGAGGTCGGTGACCATGATCTCGGACGCATGGAGGATCGGCGCCAGCAGCAGCGTGCTCCATACCGAGATGCCGCCGAGCAGTCCGATCAGGAAGCCGGCCCGGGTCGCCCGTCGCCAGTACAGCAGGCCGGCCACACCCGGCAGGAACTGCGCGACCGCGACGAACGAGATCAGACCCAGTTCGACCAGGCTCTCGTTGTGCTCGAGCCCGGCGTAGAAGCCATAGCCGGCCATGATGATCAGCGCGATCAGGGCGCGCCGTCCCCAGAGTATCCAGCGGTACAGATCCATCGCCGGGTCGGGGTAGCTGGCCGGCAGCAGCAGGTGGTTCAGGCTCATCGAGGCCAGCGCGATGCTGGTGACGATCACCATCGCACTGGCGGCCGAGAGTCCGCCGATGAAGGCCAGCAGCGACAGCCAGGACGGACCATTGGCCAGGGTGATGCCGAGTACGAAGTAGTCCGGGTTGATCCCAAGCGCGAGCCGCTGCCCGGCCCAGAGGATCACCGGGATGGTGATGTTCAACAGCAACAGGAAGGCCGGCATGGCCCAGGTCGCGGTCCGCAGTGCCTGCGGGTTCAGGTTTTCCGCGAACAGCATGTGAAACTGCCGTGGCAGCAGGAAGGCTGCGGCAAAGGACAGGAAAACCAGCGCGGTCCAGGGGCTTTCGCTGACCGGGGCATACAGGGCGGTCAGCGCGGCCGGGTTGTCCTGCAGCCAGTTGTCGAGGCCCTGCATGCCGCCGAACAGGCCGAACAGCGCGTAGCCGCCGATCAGCAGCAGCACGACCAGCTTGACCAGTGATTCGAAGGCGATCGCCACGACCAGGCCGCGATGCTTCTCACGTGGTGAGACATGCCGGGCGCCGAACAACACGCCGAACAGGATCAGGGTGGCGCAGAACGTCAGCGCGATGGTGCGTGACGGGACCTCGTTGCTGAGGATCCGAAGTGATTCCGTGACCGCTCTTATCTGAAGCGCGATGTAGGGCAGCGTGCCGACCAGCATGAACAGAGTGACCAGCACGCCGGCCGCCTGGCTGCGGTAGCGAAACGCCATCAGGTCGGCGAGCGAGGCGAGCTGGTACTCGCGGCTCAGGCGCAGTATCGGACGCAGCAGCACCGGGCTCAGGACGAACGCCAGCGTCGCGCCGATGTAGATCGTCAGGAACAGCAGGCCATTGTGCGCGGCATAGCCGACGCTGCCGTAATAGGTCCACGAGGTGGCATAGACACCGATCGACAGCGTGTAGGTCAGCGGGTGGCTGGCCCAGCGCTGCGGCAGATAGCCCTGATCGGTCGCATAGGCGAGCAGGAATAACAGGACCAGGTAGACCAGGCCGGCGCCGAACAGCGTCGCCAGCTCATGGCTCATCGGCGTCGTCCCGTCGATGGATCAGCGCGGCGCCGAGGATGACCACCAGCCAGAGCGCGTAAGGTGTCGTCCAGTGCAGGTTGGCCTCGGCCCACCATCTGGCAACCGGGGTGATGAACAACAGCAGCAGAAGGGCCGCGACGATTACGGCGAGTTCCTTGCTGATCGGAAAACGGGGC
>JASFVZ010000241.1:0-4565 GCA_050049565.1 Chromatiaceae bacterium
TCTTCCCGCGCTTGGAGCAACTGATGCTGCAGCTCGGCCAGGGTTGTCGACGATGGCGGCGCAACATCGGCCCGTCGGAACCACTGCTGCAGAACCGCACGCTGTCGCAGCGCGGAGAACCCGGCAAACACGGCCAGGTCGATCCGGTGCCGATCGATGGTCGCCGCGTCCAGGTCGGCGGCGGCCTGTTCCTGCAGGGCATGGTGCGCCGCCGCCGCATGCGCGGCAGTCCTTGCGATGCTGCCGGTCGCCCCGGGCCACCGCTCGGCCAGTGCCGGCAGCACCCTGTGCCTGAGATAGTTCCTGTCGGCATCGACCTGTTGGTTGCTCGGATCATCGATCCACTGCAAGCGGTGAGCCTCGGCCCAGCGCTGCAGCGCGGCCCGCGGCAGGTCGAGCAGCGGCCGTGCGTGCCAGCCCCTGCCAAACGCTTTCAGCGCAGGCATCGCGGCGATACCGGCGACCCCGGCCCCGCGCATCAACTGGAGCAGGACCGTCTCGGCCTGGTCGTCACGGTGATGGGCGGTCAACAGCACATCCTGGTCGCCGATCACGTCGGCTATCGCGTCGTAGCGCGCATCGCGTGCCGCCGCCTCCGGTGATTCGCCCCGCGCCGGCGTGGCATCGACCCGGCACAGGGTAAAAGGGACATCCAGTGCGCGGCAGACACCTTCACAGCGGTCGGCCCAAGTCGCGGATTCCGGCTGCAGTCCATGATCCACGTGCACGGCGCGCAGCGGCGCGCGCAGCAGTTCCCGTCGATCCGCCAATGCCGTCAGCAGCACGGTCGAATCCAGGCCGCCGCTGTACGCGACCCAGTAGGCGCCGTCGGCGGGAAACAATTCGTTGAGTGTTCGGGCCAGCCGCTCGGCATCGAGGCCGGGCCGCTCGGTCGGCGGGTCAGGCGGAGACGACACCATAGGCCATCAGGCGCTCGTAGCGCGCCTCGAGCAGCCGCTCGATCGACAGCTCCCGCACCTCGTCCAGCGCACGCAACAACGCTGATTTCAGATTGCGCGCCATCGCGTCTGGGTCACGGTGACCACCACCAAGGGGCTCCGGAACGATATCATCGATCAGACCGTGCTCCTGGAGTTGCGGTGAGGTGATACCCATCGCCTCGGCGGCCAGCGGCGCCTTCTCCGCGTCCTTCCAGAGGATCGAGGCGCAGCCCTCGGGAGAGATCACCGAGTAGGTACTGTACTGGAGCATCAACAGGCGATCGCCAACCCCGATTGCCAGCGCACCCCCGGACCCGCCCTCGCCGATAACGGTGGCGATGATAGGCGTGCGCAGCCCGGCCATCTCGAACAGGTTGCGCGCGATCGCCTCGCTCTGCCCACGCTCCTCCGCACCGACGCCCGGGTAGGCGCCTGGTGTATCGATAAAGGTGATGATCGGCAGCCCGAAGCGTTCGGCGAGCTGCATCAGGCGGAGCGCCTTGCGATAGCCTTCCGGACGCGGCATGCCGAAATTCCGACTGATCTTCTCCTTGGTATCGCGGCCCTTCTGGTGACCGATGATCATCACGGGCCGGCCGTCGACCCGGCCAAGACCGGCCACGATCGCCTTGTCATCCGCGAAGGCACGATCGCCGTGCAGTTCCTGGAAGTCGTCGACGATCCGTTCGATGTAGTCCAGGGTGTAGGGGCGCAGCGGATGGCGCGCCACCTGCGAGATCTGCCATGGCGACAGCTTGGAAAAGATCGACTCGGTCAGCGACCGGCTCTTGCCCTCGAGCCGCTCGATCTCTTCCTGGATGTTGATCTCGTTGTCGTCGCCGACCAGACGAAGTTCCTCGATCTTCGCCTGCAACTCAGCGATGGGCTGCTCGAAATCGAGAAAATCAAGGTTCATCGGGCGTCGCTTCCAGTCCGGCAGTCGCCGATCGTCGCAATTCTGTCATATTTTGCCGATCTCTTGGATCGGTTGCCGGCTCTGGCTGAGGCCTCAAACGGAACGCGCGTATTCGTAACCCGCAGACTCGGCCTGTCGCTGCGCGGGGCGGTAACGCAGACTGATCGCCTCTGGTCCGAGTAGACGGCGCAGCTGGCGTAACAGCTGATCGGTCGGTTTGATCCGCCAGTCCCGTCCACAACGTATTTCGGCCTCGGCGTCGGCACGACAGTAGCGCAGTCGAACCTCGCAGTCACCGCCCCGGACCGGATCGATGAAGGTCCGCAGCTGTTGCAGGATGTCGTCGACCTGCCCGCTCGAGGGCTTTAGCGTCTGGACGTCGATGCGCAACTCGATGACCGCCGCCCGCGTCATCCTGACCTGCTCCAACGCGTTGACCCGGTCCGCCCTGAGCCCGAGCCCGCCGCGGTACTCATCCGGGACCAGCGTACCTTCGACCAGCAGCACCCGGTCGTTCGCGATCTCGTCTCGATGCCGCTCGTAGACCTCGTTGAACAGGGTCGCCTCGATCCGACCGCTCTTGTCATCGAGCAGCACCGAGGCCATCGGCCCCCGCTGGGTGTTGCGCCGACTCACGGCAACGACCATGCCGCCGACCGTGACCTTCTTGCCGCCACGACGCCCCGGCGCGGTCCGCACGTCATCCAGGCTCAGGCCCGCTATGGCCGACTCGGTCAGCGCCCGCAGTTCGTCGCGGTAGAAGTCAACCGGGTGGCCGGTCAGGAACAGCCCCAGGGTCTCCTTTTCACCGGCCAGCCGCTGGTCATCGTCCCATTCATCGACGCTGTCGGGGATGACGCCGACGGTCGGCGCCGCGGGCGCGGTCTCGGCGATGCCGAACAGGTCGTTCTGACCGGCCGCCTGCATCGCGGCCTGCTGTTCGGCCATCTTCAGCGCCAGCGGCAGCTGCACCATCAGGGTCGCGCGGTTGGCCCCGAGACGATCCAGCGCACCGGCGCGGATCAGCGCCTCCATCACCCGGCGATTCGCCTTTTTCAGATCGACGCGGCGACAGAAGTCGAACAGGTCGCCGAACGCCCCGCCCTGCTCGCGGGCCTCGACGATGCTCTCGATCGCCGATTCACCGACCCCCTTGATCGCCCCCAGGCCATACACCACCGCCTGGCCGCCATCGGCGGCAAACATGTACACCGATCGATTGACGTCCGGCGGCTCGACGCTGAGCCCCATCGCCCGACACTCCTCGATGAAAGTCACCACCTTGTCGGTATGGTCCATGTCGGACGACAGGACCGCCGCCATGAAGGCCGCCGGGTAATGCGCCTTCAACCATAGCGTCTGATAGGAGACCAGGGCGTAGGCCGCCGAGTGCGACTTGTTGAAACCGTAGCCCGCGAACTTCTCCATCAGATCGAAGATGTAGCTGGCGGTCTTTTCGTCGACCCCACGCGCGGTGGCCCCGGTGCGAAAGATCTCGCCCTGCTTGGCCATCTCGGCCGGCTTCTTCTTGCCCATTGCGCGACGCAACAGGTCGGCGCCGCCGAGGGTGTAGTTCGCCAGGACCTGGGCGATCTGCATCACCTGTTCCTGATACAGGATCACCCCGTAAGTCGGCTTCAGGATGGGTTCGAGATCGGGATGCGGGTAGACGACTTCCTGAATGCCGTGCTTGCGCGCGATGAAGTCATCGACCATGCCCGACTGCAGCGGCCCGGGGCGGTACAGCGCCACCAGGGCGGTGATGTCATCGAAGCAGTCCGGTTGGAGTTTGCTGATCAGCTGCTTGATGCCGGCCGATTCGAGCTGGAACACCGCGGTGGTCTGCGCCTGTTTGAGCAGCCTGAAAGCGTCGGCGTCATCGACCGGGATGGCGGTGATATCGAGCGGCTCTTCGCCGGTCTGCGCACGCATGCGGTTCACGGTCTTGACCGCCCAGTCGATGATGGTCAGGGTTCGAAGCCCGAGAAAATCGAACTTGACCAGCCCGGCCGCCTCGACGTCGTCCTTGTCGAACTGGGTCACCAGGTTGCTGCCGTCCGGCTCGCAGTACAGCGGGGTGAACTCGGTCAGTTTCCCGGGTGCGATCACGACACCGCCGGCATGCTTGCCGACGTTGCGCGCGAGGCCTTCGAGACGACGCGCCATATCGATCAGTTGAGTGATCTCTTCGTCCTGCTCGTACGCCTGGCGCAGGTCATCACTGTCTGCGAGCGCCTTGTCGAGGGTCATGCCGATCTCAAACGGCACCATCTTCGCGACGCGGTCGGTGAATCCGTAGGCGTGTCCCAGCACGCGGCCGACATCGCGCACGACCGCCTTCGCCGCCATCGATCCGTAGGTGATGATCTGCGACACCGAATCACGCCCATAGCGCTGCGCGACATAGTCGATCACGAGATCGCGCCGGTCCATGCAGAAATCGACGTCGAAGTCCGGCATCGATACCCGCTCCGGGTTCAGGAAACGCTCGAACAGCAGATCATGCTCGAGCGGATCGAGATCGGTGATCTTCAGCGCATACGCGACCAGTGAGCCGGCGCCGGATCCGCGACCCGGTCCTACCGGGACATCGTTGTCCTTGGCCCACTGGATGAAATCGGCAACGATCAGGAAGTAGCCCGGGAAGCCCATCGAGAGAATCACATCGAGCTCGGTTTGCAGACGCTCGTCATAGGGCTTGCGCCGCT
>JASFVZ010000242.1:0-4555 GCA_050049565.1 Chromatiaceae bacterium
CATCCTTGACCGCCACAGCCTCCGCCATCGGGCTCGCGTCGTTGATCGTTAGGATCGGCCCGCCGGAGTAGATCGTGTCGGCGGTCTCCTTCGCATAGAGTTGGCCAGACACGAGGACGCAGGACGCAATAGCCCCAATGCACAAACATTTGATAATCATGAAGGGTTCCTGGTTTCCTGGTTGCAGTTGAGGCCACGCTGCTAGCAACTGATCAAACTTGTCGAATGCTTCAACCCACCAATTTGCAATCTCACCTGCTCAAAAACAACAGGCTACGGCAACCAGGTTATCGAATGTAGGATAAATCGCCCAACTACCCGCTACACTCGGCTTCATCAGAAAGAAAGCTATGCCAAACCATCAAGAATGGTCAGTTTTTCATCGATTGCATGGCTATCGATCAAGCGAAGTATGGGCCCGTTCCGTTTTGCTGGCTGTCTGACGCATCGCACAAATAAGAACGCCACCCGTCGAGGCGGCGTTATCCGTGTCAGTTGCTGGCGGTTCCGGCCAATTACAGCCATTCGGTCGATTGTCGCGAAGCCGGAGCCAGTAAGGAGCGGACATTCGAGCGAGCAATCATCAGCAAGAGTTCAGGTAGACGTGGATCGATCCCTATCCGCAAGGCGTTGCAATACGATAGGCGCGACCTGATTGAGAACCGCTCTTGGAAGTCTCATTCCAATCTCATTAGTGAGACGCGACTCGATCTGCGCCGCCTCTCTCGGGCTCGGCGTGTTTTTTGCCAGGATCTCGGTCAGGTCTTCAACTAATGCCCAGGGATAGGTGATCCACCGCCACTTGATGATACGTTGCCCAAAAAAGTCTGGCGAATAACGAGAGGCAATTTTGTGATGCAAGACCGCTGTACGTATCGCCACGGGTTCCCCGTGCTTAGCTATCTCCGCAAAGGCGGCGTCAAAAGTATCGCCCGAGTCCGTAACGTCGTCGACGAGCAGTATCCGTCGATCGGTGACCGACAGGGGCAGCGGATACGGAACCGTCGCCAGTTTCTGTTTTCTGGGGCCGTGATAGTGCTCGATCTTTAGGCTGACAAGATTCATGAGGCCCCCATAGTCAGCCAGGATACGAGCGGTCGGGTATCCGCCACGCGTGATAGCGATGATAAGGTCGGGACGGTATCCCGCATCGGTGATCCGCTCCCACAACACGCCGCACAACCGATAGAAGCGGTTCCAACTGACATATTCGTATTGCATCGTGCCCGGAGGTTACCATTGACGTGAGACATGGGATGCTTGCTTTTGACCTGAAGCCCCGCATCAATACCAAAGCCGCCCATTGAGGCGGCTTCTTCGTTCGACTCATGGGCAGGAACCGGCCATGAACGGTCCTTCACTCTTCGGTTGTCGATGTCTGTTTCCCGGCCAACTCGGCAGGTTCACGCCCCGCCACTGTCACCACCACCGTCTCCCCCACTGCCGCCGGCGCCGAACATTGGCTCGTCAACCTGGCTGTCATCGTCGATCTCGCCCGATTGCTCCTCTTCACTGCAGAGCGGGGTCCACGGCGCGTCGGCAGGGGCGCCGTCGGGGATTTTCAGATCCCAGCTCGCCAGGTCGATGCCGAGTGCGTTCCAGTCACGGATCGTGCCATCGTCATGCAGGCGGATGATGGCGCCATTGCCGTGGTAAGGCGGCAGTTCCAGTGGCAGCCGCTTCTGCACGTCGGCCCACAGGTCGGTGACGTCGAGGGGGCCGGTCACAGCCGCGGGCGGCATGATGAACACCGTCTTCGATAACCAGCCGTGCTGTTGCAGCATCTCGATCTCCCACAGCGTGCCCGGTGACGTGGCCGGAATCAGGAAGACCTGCGCGGCGCCAGCGGCAAGGCGCAGCACCGTTGCCTGCCAGTCCTCATCGGCAACTGAAACGCGTCCAGCGCCCGCGGTGTCTGCCGGTTCATTGCCCAACGCGACGACGCCGCCTGCACCGGTCAGCGATGCGGCGATCAGCGTCTCGAGGTCAACGCCGGCGATCGATAGCCGGTTGTCGACTGCAAACGCACGCAGATAGAGGATATGGTCATCCGCTGCCTCGGCCGCCGACCGTTGCTTTTCGAGCCTTTCCTGTGCCGCCTTGTCGCGTTCCTGCTGCAGCAGGCGTGCCTCGCGCCTCGACAAGGGTATCCCGAGCGCCACCAACAGCTGTGCCGCCACGATCAGCAGGTAACTCAATAGCAGCACGTATGCAGCAGTCGACCAGGCGATAAATGGGTCTCTGGCCGGTGCACTGCGTGCCCACAGCTGGTACTCATAGCCAAGGTTGGTCAGTACCAGGCCAGCGACAGTGACCCCGGCCAGATACAGCAGCAGGTAGCCGAGTAGCAGCCAGATATAGCGCTCCTCGATCTCGACCAGGTCGCGTGCATGCATGCCGCTCTTGGTCGAATAGTCGTTCTTCGCTGTTTCGTTGAGTATCCGGCTACCAGCCTTGATCAGCTGGCAGATGGCCGCCGTTTCATCACCGCGGCGTTCATGCTGGGCGTCTTCAGACTGCGTGACCGGTTGTTGGAAGGACGCAAACAGCGAGTGACCAATGCTCTTGCGGAGCACAGACAACGGTGTGCTGAACGCCATCGCGAGCAGCCATAACAGCAATATGCTGACCCAGTTCCCGATCACGAAGGCTCGCTCGCCGAACAGGGTTAAATCCCAAACGAGGAGTTCCATCCAGCGTGCGTCACTGAGGGCTGCATATCCGCCCGCGACCATCGCGGCAAAGGGGTGTGTGAACCAGTAGTGGGCGCCCCCAGCCAACAGCACAATCATTAATGGCTTGAACAGTGTTTCACGCAAAAATCTGCCGCGCAGTTTCTGAAAATACAACAGGCGCCGGTACGTCGGTTGCAGCAGCGTGAACTTCTGCCGGCGGGACTTCTGGAAATCTTCGGGTGCCACAGCCGCGATACGTTTGATGATCTTGTTATTTGACTTGCCTTTGCGTCGGTGCGCGGCGTAGTCGAGGACATTGCGTCCGTCGACGTCCACGGCGTCGAGCGGGGCATCGGTGCGCAGCAGCGCCAGCAGGCCCGGCTTTTCGCCGAAGTAGGCGGCATACATCAGCGGCGAGCGCAGGTTCGGGTCGGTCTTTGCCGGATCGGCGCCGGCATCGAGGAGCGCCTTGACCAGTTCCCCCTGCCCGCTCTCGATGGCGCAGGCCAGCGGAGGTTTACCGTCGAGGCCGTGCAGATCCGGGTCGGCGCCGAACGCCAGCAAGGCATTTGCCACCGCCGGCCGTCCCTGTCTGAGTGCATGGTTCAGCGGTGTCGTGCCATGGCAGAAGGGGACATCACAGGCGTCGGTCGCTGCGCTCTCGGCCAAGCGTTGCAGTTCTCCGAGCTGCTCGGTTTCGGACAGGTCGGCAAACCTGCGCCAATAGTCGCGGCGGTTGAGCATCGGTACCACGCCTCGGTGCTACGGGTCGGCCCGCACAGCCGAGTATAGGCACGGGTGTTAAAAGTAGTCGGTAAGCAGAGTCCGGGCGGGTCATGCGAAGTGTCCGTGATGGTGTCGCCGTCAGGCGCCCGATTGGTCCATTTCCACATACTGTTCCTCGACGGGTGTATGTCGAGCATCCCGACGGCGCACTGCGGTTTCGCTAGGTGAAGGCACCGACCGGCGCCGAGATGCTCTGACTGATCCAAAACTGGAATTGCGCATTGGCCACTACCTCGAACGCCAGGGGTTGCTGGAGCGCGATGCGGAGGACAGCCACCTGGCTGGGGATGACCTCGAGGCCGGGCCAATGGATCAACTCCACGGTTCGTCGATTGCGTACTGTATTGCTGTAGGGCCGCAGCAGGGTCGCAAGGTATTCACGCTACAGACACTGCCGGGGTGTGAGGAGCCGTTCGATACCGGGGTCGGCAAGGTGGCCGGGCTCTCCCTGCACGCCGGCGTTGTGGCGCGGGCGGATCAACGCCAGAAGCTTGAGCGGCTGTGTCGCTGCATCAGCCGGCCGACCATTGCGGAGCAACGACTGTCGCTCACGCCGAACGGCAGAGTCCGGTACCAGCTGCAGACGCCTTACCGCGGCGGCACGACATACGTTATCTTCTAGCCGCTGGATTTCATCGCCCGGTTGGCGGCCTTGGTGCCGAAGCCGCTGCTCCACCTCACTACCTTCCAGTGAGTATCTGCGTCCAACAGCGAATACCGCGAGCTCGTAGCCAGGGCCGTCGCGTTACGTCCGCTTCGTGGTTCATTGGGTATCGCCAGAGCCTGAGTGCTTTCGACTGCAATGTGTTGGTTCCTGACTCATAGCTGAGCGTTGCGCTCAGGCTTTCTCGCAGAGACGGCTTTCAGTCTCTTGTCGGCCAATCGCCGACCGCAGGGCCTCCGCCACCCGTCGCCCACAGTGTGAATATTTCACATTCCAGGGTGGGACAATTTACGACCTCCGTTCCGATGGGGCACCTAAGATTCCTTCCAACACGGACGAACGCACAACAGATGCAAACGGACGTGCAGGCTGTTTACCTGAACTCAAGGAGAAATGAGATGACAAAGATGATCGCCGCACTTGTCCTCGG
>JASFVZ010000030.1:0-9945 GCA_050049565.1 Chromatiaceae bacterium
CCGTTCGCCTCATCTGTGCGCGTGTCGAGGCTCGCATGCACTCGGACACGGCGCCAATGACATAGGAGACCTGCTGAATGCGCGCGCGGCTTGACGAGGGATCGTTGCTTCAGCGACGCAGATCGATTAGGCCGGGGGGCCCGTTCGTTTGGGCGCAGATCCGCGCGACGCCGCCTACTGGCGAACCGGGGATCGACTCTGCCCGACGCACCCTCTGCTCCGTCTGACCCCGCAATACAATGCGTGGAACGGCTTTTCGGATAAGCCACGCTCGCGGACGAGCACATGACCCGCAAAGTGTTTTATGATTCTAGCTGGCCGCGCTGATCGGGAGCCAGCCGCCGGAGGTTTTTTGCGTTTGCAGGAGATTGACAAGTCACGGTATCGGCAGCGCTTCAGAGTCGTATTCATCGCCATCGTCATTGTGCTGACCGTCGTCGCACTCGGGACGTCCACACTCCTGATCGCTGTATTCGGCACGCCCGGCGAGTCGCATTTCTGGCTGAATCTTACCGGTGTCATCGTCGGCGCGGCGGTTGTCGTGCTGGCGCTGATGAGGCTGCGGCAGCACCCCTACCTGCACGAGGTCGTTTACGTCTGGGACCTCAAACAGGCGCTCAACCAGATCCACCGCAAGCAAAGAAAAATCGAGCCTCTTGTCGAAGAAAACGATCCTGACGCAATCACGACCTTGTACTTCTTCTATCGTGGCTCCCAGCAGCTGTATCAACTGGATGACAACACCATCACGATGGATAGCATCGCGCTGAAGTTGCGGGCGTTGGAGCAACGGATCGAGGAACTTGGCATCACGGTGACTACGGATTCCTATCGAGCGAGCATGCTCGAGCGGTTTCAGTGAACCAGCACGTGTCATATCAATAACTGTACCGAGGAAGAGTAGACATGAAGCAGTTCTTTTTTCTGACGGTCGCCGCGACTGCCCTGGCCCTTGCCGGCGTTGCGCATGCCCACGAAAGCACCGGCATCGCCGGCGGGTTCGTGAGTGGATTCCTGCATCCCATCCTCGGTTGGGACCATGTTGTCGCCATGGTTGCCGTCGGACTGTGGGGCGCGTTTCTCGGAAGCCCCGCAATCTGGATTCTTCCTGTCGTCTTTCCGCTTGTCATGGCACTGGGTGGGGCGCTTGGCGTAATGGGCGTTCCTATCCCCGGCGTTGAAACCGGTATCGCCACGTCTGCAGTGGTCCTGGGTGCGATGGTGGCTATCGCGGCACGCCCACCAATATGGGTTGCCGCTGTGATCGTCGGGGTTTTCGCGATCTTCCACGGACATGCGCATGGCACGGAGTTGCCGAACGCAGCAAATCCGCTCACGTACAGCATCGGTTTTGTCGTGTCGACGGGTCTGCTTCATTTGTCGGGTATCGCTTTCGGGTTATTGGCTCGCTGGCCCGCAGGGAAGATGGCAGTACGAGCCGCCGGCGGCGCGATCGCTCTGGCGGGCGTTGGTTTTCTAGCCGGAGTCGTATGATCCATTCAGGTAGGGCCCTTTCGTTCTGGTCCTTGCTCGTATCTCCGCAGCTGGCCCTTGCCCATAGCCCGATTGAAGGGATCGGCGAGTTTTACAACGGGCTGTTGCATCCGGTCTTCGTTCCGGCCCATATGTTGCTGCTGATGGCCCTCGGTCTCTTCGTCGGGCAACAGGGGGCCAAAGACCAACAAGTGGCCGTCGCAGTGTTCCTTGTCGCGGTCACGCTTGGACTGATGGCAGCCTGGTTTTCCCTGGGCGACCAGCTCGAGATGCTCATCCTGGGTACCGCAGCAGTTACCGGGGTTCTGATCGCCGCGAGGCTTGCTGTTGGGCGATACGGATGTGCATTGGCCACCGCCCTGGCCGGCTTGTTGCTCGGCATGGACTCGGCGCAAGACATGCTGTCGGGAAAAGAGAGGTTCATATCGCTGGTGGGCAGTGCGGTTGGCATCTACCTGTTGTTTCTCTATCCCGTGGCGATAGCCGATATCTTCAGCAAGAAATCCTGGCAAAAGATTGGCGTCAGGGTTGTCGGGTCATGGATCGCTGCCAGCGCGCTCTTGGTACTGGCGCTGTCCTACTCGCCGACGTCACTCGACTGAAGACGCGCGGCGGCATGGGCCTGCCGCAGGTATACCCGTCTCGATTACCCTAAGCCGATCTGATGTCACAGCAGCCAGTGCTTCAAAAAATCGATCGCCTGCCTTTCTGTCTCCCCGGCGAAGAGGTAAGCGCTGACGTGGCCCTTGTCGGCGAGCAATCGGGTCTGAACCGGGATCTTCTTCGCCCTCAGGGCCTGCGCCATAAAGTCCATTTGCACTGCATCCACCAACTCATCGTCCGCCCCGTGATAAAGAAATACCGGAGGTGATCCCGACTCGACGTGATTGACCGGCGACGCATCCTCCCAGACATCCGGTGCTTCGGCATAGGTGGCGCCGATGAAACGGGTGATCACCGGAGACTCCGGCCAATGGCTGAAGCGGGCGGGCGTACCTCCGGATACGATTGCCTTCAATCCGGCCGATGGTTCGAGCCCTGCGCGCAGAATCAACTGTCCGCCTGCCGAGTAACCCCAACCGCCAATCCGCTCCGGATCGATGTTATAGCGCCCGGCATTCTGCATGAGCCAGGCGATGGCGCTGCGCACATCGTCGACCGCAGCGGGGTAAGGATATTGGCTGGCCGAGCGGTAGGAAATGTTCAACGTGACAAAGCCAGCCTTCGCCAATTGCCGGCTGATCGAATCCATGTCGCCGGATCGCCGGACCCAGCTTCCGCCATGCACCACGACCACCGCCGGCGAGTTGGTGCCATCGGTCATCGGCAGGTAGAGGTCGGCACGCAGCGCTTCCGGGTCGCTGGCGAAGACGACGCTCTGTGGCGTTCCTGACTCGGACAGCAGGCTGCAGCCGGCTGTCGTCGTCACACCGAGTAACCCGATTGCCAGCCAGGCCGCGATCCGGCGCGTTCTCAGTCCAACGCGCATTCAGCGATCAGGGTTTGACGTAGGCATAGCCCTGTCCCTGCAGAATCGCCAGCTGTGCCACGCCGGACGGAACGACATCCGCTTCGGAAAAATCATACAGGTCGTGCTTGGCGATCTTGCGGCCCTCCAGCGTGTTGGCGCAGATCTGAAACTGAATGCCCTGGTTCTTCAGGCCCGCGATCGTCGCCTGCATCTCTTCGGTGGCGTTACCTTCTTTCATCTTGTTGCCGTCACTGCCAACCGCATCCGGGTACATCAGCATGGAAACACCGTTGCCGTGCAAAACGACTTTCAGATCAAGATTCTCGGCACCGATGGCGTTGATGTGATTCTGAACGTTCCGCAGTGCGCCCGCGTGCGCCTTGGCGCCGTAGTAATTCACGTGGTCCACGACTTTCTGCTTTTCAGCCGCTGCGGCCGCAGCAACGCCGTTGACTCCGGACACGATCAACAGTCCGGTAAGGATGACTCCCAAGATTGGTTTCATCTTTAAATCCTCGCTACTCTGTCGGCCTGGTTCTGATTCACATCCATCAACCGTGCGGTGCCAAGCCTTGCACCGACAGTTACTGTGCTAACCGGTCGGAGTCTTTCCCCCTTTGCGCGGCGATTCATCACACGAAACCTGGGGTCATTCGGCAAGACGGCGCCTGTGCTTTCCGACCGGCCCATACCCACTACTCCATGTCGGCCGAGGGGAAAATCTATACCGCGTCAGTGCGGCTTACGAATGATGTACACGTCCTGGTGGCCGTCCCATCCACATACCCGGCAGCTGCAGGCCGATGCCGGTTTCGCCGGGGACAAGGGTTCTCCACATCGGTAAGACAGACCCTGAGTCAAAGTGCCTGTCGTGCCTCCTTATCTAAACGCTTTCTTCAATGCTCTTACCCTGGCGTGGTGCCTGCTTGCGCCATCAGGCGTGCCATCTCGTGGCGCACGATGTCCCAGTCCCAGTACCCGGCCAACTCGCGTACGACAGCCACGCAGCTGCTTGCGCCGCTTCCTTACAGCCTTCGCCTCATAGGCGATCTCCCTCAGGTATTCGGGTTCTTCCCGGCCCGGTAGCGCCACCGCCACCGCGATCGTCTCCTTGTGTACATCCATTCCCACAAACGCCCCGTAGCCGCTCCAGGCCTTGGCCGAATCCAGCGCCGCGGCCGTCTTCTGATCGATTGCTTTTGCGACATCCTCTTTTATGACCTGCCCCGTCAATGTGGCTCTGTGTGATTTGTCCAACCTCAACAAACCCCACGTACGTTGAGGCTGAGCAGGTCAAAACATCATCTCTTTGCTCGGGGGATACTTACTTTTGGCCCATGCCGGGCACACTGGGTTGGGCTTCGCCCGACGATCAAATGGCCGACGCTGCCGGCCCTGTGACGGTACATCGGCAGGCACCGCCCTCGACGAACCCGACGCAGAGTCGTCGTACCCGTCATCGCGGCCGCCTTGCAGCCGCGGCAATCTTTCGCAACACAGTGACTGCATCAATTGCGCTCACGCTGCTACCGTATGACAGCTTGCGCCTGACGGAACAGCGGCAGGCTGATCTCTACTCGGCCCCGGTAACCCGTCGCTTGATGCGTTTGAGCAACAGCCAGGTGAAACCGACGACGAACGGCACCGAGATAGCCATGCCGATCGTGGCATCGAACGGCAGGCCGGCCCTCTCCGCGCCCTTGAGCGCGTAACCCACCAGACCAACGCCGTAATAGCCGATTGCGATGACCGAAAGCCCCTCGACCGTCTCCTGCAACCGCAGCTGCATCTTGGCACGTCGGTCCATCGACTCCAGCAATCGGCCATTCTGCTCGGCGAGTGAGACCTCGACCCGGGCGCGCAACAGACTGGTGACCCGGGCGGCACGATCCGCCAGATCCGATTGCCTGCGCTGCATCGCCTCGCAGGTCGCGATGGCCGGTGCCAGCCGACTGTCGAGAAACTCCGTGAAGGTCTGCAGTCCCTCGATACGCTGCTGACGCAGCTGGTCCAGTCGCTGTCGTACAACACCATAGTAGGCCCGCGCCGCGTCGAACCGGTAGGTCGTGCGCGCCGTAATGTCCTCGATCTCCGACGCGAGCGCAGTGAGCTCGCCGAGCAGGTCGCTCTCGAAGTTGGCATCCGACGATGCGCCCTGTTTACTCATTCGTGACGCCAACTCTGCGAGCCGACGGTCTGCATCGCCCAGGACCGGCGACACCTCCCGGGCCAGAGGGAGACCGAGCAACGCCAGGGCCCGATAGGTGTTGATATCGAGCATACGCTTGGCGAGACGGCCGGCCTGGTTCTCGGACATGCTGCAGTCGCGCACCAGGATGCGGAAGAATCCATCCGGGTGTATCCGCAGATCCGACCACGCCCTTGCCGCCCCGGCGACCACCGCCGAACCGATGACCGGATTGCCATCGAACAGCGCCGCCAGGCTGTCCATGCTGCGCTCAGGAGTGTCACAGGGTTCGATCGCCATGGTGACCGCGGCTATGACATCACCCGGCAGTCCGCGCAGCCAGTCTTCCGGAAGACGCTCGAGAACGGGCTCGGCGAAGGGTTCGGTGAACGGGCCCTGCTTGCTGAAGGTGTAGGTGACGCACTCGGTGTGCTGTTCCCAGCGGATCCGGATCGGGCCCAGGTCCGCCGAGAAATGGTGCGCCACCGTCTCCGGTACCCAGTGATCGAAGCCGGCCAGCAGTTCCTTGAGGTGTTCAATGTGGAGATCACGTTCGGATTCGCTGCACATCACGGCGAGGTGGGAGACCCGCTCCGGAGCCCGCAGCGGCTCAAACGAGCGTGCATGCAGCTCTGCCGCGATCTGACGACGCAACGGATGCTCTCGAAATATCGCCGACATCCCGGATACTCCCTGCAGTGCGAGAGGCTAGTTTAGGGGCAAAGGCCGGGGTTCAGGTCGCAAAATATTCTGCATTCCTGGAACGCGGCCCTGGATACCGGTCGCCGATGTTGGCGAATCCGGCAGGAATGAGGCCGAGCTGCATCAGCCTGTCAATGACACTTGCATGGGTGTCACCAACGGCCACAGCGACCCATCTGCATTTCCTGGGATATGATCCGCCCCGGCAGTCGACCGAGTTCGATTGGGAACTCGAGACAGAGGCGTTCTCAAAGGCCGTGGAGACGGCGTGGGCCGGGACGGTAGTCGAACGCGGCAACCCGGAGACCGGGAATTCCCCGACCATTACACCACCTGGCCGTTTCAATCGGCCGGTCGGCGGTCCGTGTCGGAGGATCAGCGCGACCTTCGAGAGCAAGCCGTACCAAAGCCAGTACGCGGTGACTGTCTGTCGGAACGCGGACGGTAACCGGAAAGTCACGCGGACGGATTAGGCGCTGCCGCGGTACTATTGCTCCGCCAGAGCAACGCCGATGTCATCGACCGGCCTGACCGGGCGCCGTAGCGCGCCGGGTGCAACTGCGCGATGTCTGGTTCCGGATCGCGTTGTTTCGGGTTGAGAGGATCCTTCTTTGTTGACTTGTCAGACAGAGTGTCCTGGAAGTTCAAAATTGAACCGGAGGTACGAAAGTGAGATCGACAGTGAAATGCGTATTGGCCAGCAGTTTGGCGGTTCTCATGGGCGGTTTTACCCACGCCAATGCAGCCGTCTTCGAGGGGCACCCGGACGTGATCACCTGTGAATTGGGTGGGGGTGTCGGTTCGCCGGGCACCATGGTGTTCTACGTCGAAGGCCGAGACAACGCCGGGATTGTCTATTACCGCTCTGCCAATCGGCAGATGTCATTGAAGGTCGACAGAAACGACATCGTGCGGCCCGACGTCAGCGGACCCAACAGCTGTATCGGAAAGAGCCTGAAGGAGCTCAGTGAGCAGCAGAACACCTTCAATTTCACCAAGAGCTGATCGGTTCGCACTGAAGTCGATCAGCGCTAGACCCTTTTCCGCATCCTCAGGCCATCGGCGCCTTCCCAATGCATTGCTGCGCCGGGTCACACCGTTCATCGACGGAAGCCCTGGTGGGCCAGTCGTCGAAGTAAGCCGTGGAAATCGATGTCTTTTCGTTGCTGAAGGAACAGGGCCTGATGCCCCTGTTACTGGCCATAGGGCTGGGCTACCTACTCGGGAACCTTCGGCTATTCGGCCTGCCGTTGGGGCCCCACCATCGAAGCCCTGCTCATTGGCTTTCTGTTCAGACACTATGGACTGACACTGCCGCCGGAGGCGTCGCCCAGACCCGCCAGAAACGGTGGGACAGCAGCGGCTATCCGCATGCTCTGGAGGACGAGATTATTCCGCTCTAAGGTCGGCGGATGGCGATTGCCGATTTCTATGATGCCTTGATCAGCAAACGCGTCTACAACCCGCCGATGTCGCACACGAAAGCGGTGGGGGATCATCGTCACCAGGCGCGGCAAGCGTTTCGATACGGGTATGGTCAACGCCTTCGTGGAGATCCACGATGAATCCCGCGCAATCGTCCAAGCGTTTGCTGACGTTGACGAAGAACGCGAGGTACTGTCCCGATGACCGGTTCTCGACTTCAGACCCTCGGATCACGATGAGAGCTTATCTGGTCGGTGGCTATGTCCGCGATCGGTTGCTCGGGCTGAATCCGGCGGATCGCGACTGGGTGGTCGTCGGCGAGACCGCCGATTCAATGCTGGCGCGTGGCTATAAGATGGCCGGCAAAGGCTTCCCGGTTTTTTTGCACCCGCAGACTGGCGAAGTCTACGCCCTGGCGCGGACCGATCGCGACCGCGGCGAGCGGCATGCCGATCGTACCGTCTTCGCCGCGCCCGATGTCTCGCTCGAGGACGATCTGGCCCGGCGCGATCTGACGCTCAATGCGATGGCCATGACGGCGGACGGCGCCCTGATCGATCCCTTCGGTGGGGCGCGAGACCTGGCTCAGGGCGTCCTGCGCCATGTCGGTCCGGGGTTTCGCGATGATCCGGTGCGCGTCCTGCGGGTGGCGCGTTTCGCCGCCCGCTTCGGCTTTACGATTGCCGCCGAGACTCGGGCCCTGATCGGCGACATGGTTGCCGCCGGTGAGCTTGACACGATGATACCGGAGCGTGTCTGGAACGAGCTGGACAAGGCCCTGGGCGGCCCCCACCCCGATGAATTCATCCGGACGTTGTTCGGTCTCGGTGCACTGGCGCAGGTCATGCCGAGGATCGACCAGCTGATGCACGACACGCATCGAGACGGGCTGCTGGCGGCCCTGGCCGCGGCCGCTGAGCGCAGCGATGACCCGTTGGTCCGGTTCGGTGTGCTGGTCTGCCGACTGGGAATGGACGGGCCGGGCCAGGACGACGCTGCCGCGGCCGTCGATGCGCTGGGAAAGCATATCGCCGCGCCGGTTAGATTCCGTCGTTTCGGCCGGGCCTGCGCGGCATACCGTGATGCCGTGCTCATCCTGGACCGACTCGACCCGGCCACTGCAGTGAGCCTGTTCACCGGGATCGGTGCGCTCAAGCGCCCAGCCGACTTCGACCGCTTTCTGTTGGTCTGCGAAGCGGACGCTGTCGGGCGCGGCGAGACGCCGGACGACGCGGCATCCCGAAGCCGCCAGCTCCGCCGTCTGTTGGCTGCGGTCGCCGCTGTCCCGACAGCCGCGGTCGGCGCAGCCGGCCTATCCGGACAGGCCTTTGGCGAGCGGCTGCGCACCCTGCAGACAGAGGCCGTCCGACAGGCCATGGCCCCGCAAAACGCCCGAACCAAATGATCCAAACCACACTGCGGTCAGTCATTTAACGTGATTGACTGATTGCATACGCTTGGCCGTTTTCCTGAAATGCGTCGGCTGCCTTCTGGGAGTCGCTGCGGCTTCTACGGTGCCATCTGCCGATCCGGATGTCCCGCTTCAGTCGGAATTGGAGTTTTCCTCGGACTGAGTTAGTCCAACGTGAAGCGGCGGTTGTTCGCCGCAAGCCTTGTTGCCCTTCCGACAATACTGGAGTTTCTGACGAACAAGATCATCGGTCTGCGCTTCGACTCGTTGGCCGGATGACCGGAGAGTACAAAAAAAGGCCGCCGTCGGTCGGCGGCCGAATCGCCCCAGGTTGAAGAATGGCTCTGGCTATTCAACACCCATCGTCTTCGATCTCTTCATCGCCACCGTTGTGGTCCACAGGGTGGTGAATACGGATGAACATCATGTTTTCGATACGGTCGAAGTTCGAGTCCATCGCCGCCTCAACTTCATTGATGTCGAGAGAGTCGTAGATAAAAACCTGACCTTTCGATTCCGCTTGTCGCTGTGAGGTCGTCGGCGCCATCAAGCGCGCAACCTGCCAATCCAGCTGCGACGCGTTTATTACTTGATCGTCAGCCGAGTAGACGACGGAAGACGTAAAAATCGCCAGCCCCATCAGCAGGGCTGCGATGACAACACCCGACAAATCGACATACAGCCGAGTTACAGCATTCATGGCGTCAATGAACGAGCGGGGGCGTCCGTCAGCGATCAACTTTTGCTTTTTAAAGGATTTGCTTCTTGTATTCGCACTTGTCAATTCGGCCTGTTTCATCTTCTTGTCCCCTGTGAGTTGCTAGCGCTTCGGTGAGGCCTTTCATTGGCGCCCCCGGTGGCATACAGGAACTCTAGAGGGGATGCAGACGGAATAAGCGCTGAATGTTACCGATCTGGTTGTGAAATATTCACGTTACTCGACCGCACAGGCAACTTGGTCGTCGACCGGCTCACGGCACAAACCGCGCTGCGGTCTAGGTGCAGATCAGCACGCGATGGCTCATTTCTGCATCACTATCTCCCCATCCTGGAAACATCGTCGATATCCAAAGGGGCCAGATGTTGACATCGACCGAACGCTGATGCGTATATTATTGCTCCGGCGCTGCGCGCCTCTCACCCGTTCGGGGCGCCGGCAAAATCGGCGTCTGCGCCAACGTTAATAGTTTTGGCTGTCGAACCCAAATACTTGAATATCGAGGGTTCGAATACTGACCGAACAAACATAGAAAC
>JASFVZ010000243.1:0-4512 GCA_050049565.1 Chromatiaceae bacterium
CTGTCATGCAATCATGCCACCTCAGCGGCGCCCGATGTCTCAAATGCCGCTTCGAACTGCGCCAGGGCACGATAGAGGCGCATCTTCGCCGCGCTGAGACCAATACCCAGGGTCCTGGCGATGTCTTCCAGCGAAAGCTCACGGTAAAAGCGCAACATCAGCACATCGCGGGCCTGGCTGGGAAGACGGACAGCACCTCGCGAACCCGCTTGATCGCCTCGTGATCCTCGGCTTCAGGACCAGAATGGGACATCTCCTCGTGCAACGCGATCAGCGCGCGAACATGCTCGCTCATCGCCAGACGCGAACGCCGCAGATACAGCGTGTTGCACTGGTTGTCCGAGATCGAATAGAGCCAGGTGCGAAACGCGGCTTCGCCGCGAAAGCGCAGCAATCCCCGAAACGCCCGCACGAGCGTCTCCTGTACGGCTTCTTCGGCGTCGTCGATGTTACCGAGGCGTGCGCGACAGCGCCTAAGCAGGTCCGGATGGTGACGATGGATCAGCGTTCCATAGGCGGCCGCCGCTGAGCCGCCCCGGGCCTGGAAAAGGGCTACGAGTTGTTCGTCACCTAGGATTTCAAGCTGCTGGTTCGTCGATTGTTTTTTCACTTTCGCTCCCCGGCATTCCGACAAGGAGGCGAAATCCTAAGAGCACCCAATCCACAAATATAACTAAAGGTCCGGATCCCGACCACGTTACGCAACAACACCAGCAACAGGGCACCCAGCGGAATCAGCAGCAGCACACGGTAGACCTGCTGGGTCTCGATAGGCAGGGCCAACAACGAGTAATCGACCAGGGCGCCGACCCACTGTTTCGTCCACGCCAACGCCTGCACCAGTGCGGGTTCCTGGATCTGGCGTGCCGACCACACCACCTGGGTATGGGCTACGCCCTCCGGGGCAAGCATCGGTTCCTCGCCGCTGCCAAGCAGCAGAAAGTGCTCCGGCATGCCAGGCTCGGCGCTGATGGGGTCATAGCCACGCCAGGCACCGTCGATGTACAGGCGCAGCCAGGGCTGCGGTCGTATCTCATCCTGTGCCCCGGCCAACCGGACCCCTTGGACCACACGCGCGGCTATGCCGTCCAACGCCAGCAGGCGCGCGACCAGCAATAGATGCTCGACGGGTCCAGCGTTCGGTGGCAGAAGGACAGCCGCTGCTTCGTCACCCTGAGGGCTACGAGTCAGCTGCAACAGCTGAGCCACTTGGCTGTCGGTGTCAGAGGAACGTGCCCTCGCCACACCGAGCAGATCCTGCGCGGCGACCAGTTCGGCCTCGCCCCAGTCTATGGCCATCGGTTGCGGTGGCTTCGCTGTCGTGTCGACCGCCATCGGCGTCTTTGCCGTTTGAATCACCGCCCGGTAGTAGAGCGTCTTCGGCCCGGAAACCTGCCGCTGGGTCCAGATCGCATAGCGGCTCCCCGCCGTGCTGCGCGTGCTCAATCCGAAACCCCGTGATACAAACTGCTCTTCCTGAATCACCAGACCCGGCGAACTGCGCGGCAGCCCCAACGCGACCGTGGCGGGCTTGCCGCGGCCTTCAAAACTGACCCGGGCCTGGACGTCCCAACGGTCGGCCGTCTTCGCCGCCAGCAGCGGGTAACCCAACAACCAAACCTTGAACGTGAAAAGGCCAAGCCCAAGAATAGTCAGGACAACGGCCAGGGTGTAAAGATGTCGGTTGTTCATTGTCGCGGCTCGCAGATCGGCGGCCGGGCATAACGCCTGGCCGAGTCGATCAGGACCCCCAGAGCAAGAAAACTCCGCCCCACAAGCAACGGATAGTTGAAGTTCTCCCGATCGACCAGATTGACCTCCACGGTCCGGGCGAGACTGCCGACACACAGTGTCAGCTCGATCACCGGACGCATCTGGCTATCGGAGGAATGGGTCTTGATCCGGGCAGTTCGCAACACCGGCCGCTCGATCGTGACCCGCTCATCTCTCCAGTTGCGCACCCAGAATCGGACCCAGGTCTTGCCGTCGCGGTCGAATTCCACCAGATCGACGGCACTCAGCGAGGAGTGTCTGGCACCACTATCCAGCTTGGCGCGGACGTCGAAATCGGCCTCCATGATTCGCACCCGTTCGACCCACCCGACAATGATCGGCTCGGCCCGAACGGCGCCGATCGGCAACAACAACAGAAACAGGACTATTGAGCATGCTCTTTGCGAAGCCCGCCCTGGCCTTCTCAGCTGCGGAGACTCGTTTGTATGCTCGAACACCAATCAACCTCCCGCCAACACCGGGAACAGCTGCCGCAGCCCATTGGCGATCACCTCGACGGCTATCGCGGCGAGAATTAGGCCGAATACGCGATTGAGGATGTTTAGACCCGTATCGCCCAACCGATGAGCGATCGGCTCGGCTGCACGCAACACCAGCCACAAAACCACGGCAACCAGTAAGATCACCGTAATCACGCCGAGCCAGTGAAAGGTGGCGGTAGACCGGTGCATACCGATAATGACCGTGCTGATTGCACCCGGCCCAGCAAGCAACGGGATCGCCAACGGCACAACCGCAATCGAGCCGCGGCTCGAGGATTCCCGAGTCTCCTGAGGCGTAGCCCGCATACGGCCGACTTCCGCCTGCAACATCGCCAGCGCCATCAGAAACAAGACGATGCCGCCGCCAACCCTGAACGACCCCAGGCTGGTGCCCATCCAATGCAACAGTGTTTCGCCACTCAACGCTGATACCATGAGCACACCGACAACAGTGAGAGTCGCAACAGCTGCTATGCGTCGACGCTCTTCGGTACTGTAGTCCGGCGTCAGAGACAACAAGATGGGGATCGCCATGAATGGGTCCCCTGAAATATCTTGATCTCGCCGCGTCCAACCAACTGCAGGAACAGCCCGAAACGCTCAACCACAAAGCCGAAAACCATCAAGGAAATGCAGGTTCGATTTTCATGCCGAGAGCGTACGTTCGGCAGCAAACAGGACACGGGGATCATTTCGGTTGGACATCATGCGACTCCGATTCAGACGCTACCATTCGCATGCATGAGACGGCGGTCTAGCGGCCACCAATGCTGAAATCCACACTGACTACTGCCGCCGCCCTCCGCAGCCGATACCCTATGAATCGCGATATCCGCAGAGCCCCGCCCGGCACCAACCGATGGTTGATTTCAGGCACCCGGCGTTTCTGAGTGAATAGCGGTTCAGCGTTTCTTGGCATATTCGGCCAGCGCCCGTGGCATATACTCCTGCAATGCTCGAATCCTGGCCTCATCCAACGGATGAGTGCTGAGAAACTCGATTGGTCGCCCTCCACCTTGCTGCGCCTGGTAGTCTCGAAAACGTCGCCAGAAAGCGATTGCCTGTCGCGGATCATAGCCAGCGCGCGCCATGTAGAGCAGACCAATACGGTCCGCTTCCAACTCCTGAGCGCGCGAGTGCGGCAACACCACCCCTAGCTCACCACCAATGCCGTAGGCACCGAGCACGGCGCCGCGCCACTGCGGGGCGCGACTGGCTATGACGACATCCAGCGCTTGTCCCCCGGCCTGCATCAGCAGCTGTTCCGATGCACGTTCGGCACCATGCCGCGCGACGGCGTGGGCCACTTCGTGGCCGATTACCGTCGCCAGACCGTTCTCATCCTGGGTAACAGCCAAGATACCGGTATAGACGCCCACCTTGCCGCCCGGCAGGCAGAAGGCATTAGCCTCGTCCGGCTTGTCGAAAAGGACGAATTCCCACTGCGCCCCCGCCAACGGCGCAACGGCAGCGATGCGCCGTCCCACCTGCTGCAGCTGCGTCTGCAGTTTGGTGTCGCGCGATATGGGCGTTGACTGCTTGAGCTTGTTGAACTCGGCAAGCCCCAGCTTCATCTCTTGCTCGGCGCTGATCAGGCGCAATTGACTACGGCCCGTCTCAGGCACGGTTGCACAGCCGGCTAAGACAAACAGCACACCCAGCACCGCCAGCATCGGACCTGCCGGGAATTCCGCCCTCAAACTGGCCAATCTCATTCAATAATCCCTCATTTGTCACACACCGACGTCACCGCCGTCCCTCCACTAGAACCATCAACCGGCATACCGGCCTCAGGCGGCACCGGGCTGCCGCTCGCCGAGACCGTTGGCGAGGCCTGAAAGGCTAAAGTTTGTGCGATAACACGCACGGGATAAAGACCCGATGTTGTCAGCGCCGTGCGATAAGTTCAGACCAGACGCCGCTCCAGCTGCCACTGTAGCTGCGTCTTGACCTTGGCGGACTGTCGGCGGATCTCGTCCAATTTGTGAAAGTCCAGAAACCGAATGTCGGTCAACGGTGAACGCAGATAGATATCGGGTCCGCTCTGCTCGAGCTTCTCGCTGAGGATGGTCTGTTTGCACGATCTGGAAGGCATTGAAAACGGACTCGATCAGGTGCGGCCCGCCAAGCCAACCTCTTTGGGTGCGTGTGCCCATTACCTCATTGATAGACGATGCCACGGGTGTCGTCATGATTGAACTGGCCACGTGGCTCGGTGGGTCCTGTGGAAAGCTCG
>JASFVZ010000244.1:0-4503 GCA_050049565.1 Chromatiaceae bacterium
ACTGCCAAGATCGTCCTCGCTGAACGCCAGCCAGGCGTTGCTGCTGGTACGTGTGATCAGCGCATTCTCACGGATGGCAGAGATGCCCGAGCAATAGGATCTGTGCGCATGCCTGACCGAGACCGGTCGAAGCCAGGGGACTTACCGATCCCCTGGTCGAGGCTTCGGGAAAAAGGCTCGGCGCTCAGGCGACCCAGAAGGGCTTGCGGGCCTCGGCTACGGCCTGTTCACGGCTCAGACCGATATCGGCCAACAGGCGGTCGTCGAGTTGGCCGAGTTCATACCGTTGGGTGTGTCGCCGATACCAGGTTGCAAGCAAGGCAAGCCAGCCGTTCGGGCTGCGGACGGCGCTGCCGCATGCGGCTTGTCCGACGTTGTAGCTGAGTACCTGTTCCATTATCTGCCTCCTGTTGGGATCTGTTTCTGCTTGTAAAAGATAGTTGCCAAACTGTCATATAAACAGATACAGTTTTTAAGAAATGTCACCAGTACAGTTTGGAGTCCACGATGCAGCAGGCATCCGCAGCGAAGACGTCTGACAAATTCCTTTACGACCAGGTGTCGAACCACGTCATGGAGCTGGTCGATGCAGGGATATTGAAGCCGGGCGACAAGGCGCCATCGCTGAGGAAGCTCAGTCAACAGCTGAAGGTCAGCATCACGACGGTATCCCAGGGCTACTCACTGCTCGCCGAGCGCGGCATCCTGGAATCGCGACCGCAGTCCGGTTTTTACGTGAACCCGGTCGTCAAACAGCCGGACCTGCCGCGCAAGACCACCACCTGCTGTCGCCCACGCAGGGTCCGCTTCGGTGAGCTGTTTGAAGAAGTGTTCGCGGTGGCGAACGACCCGGCTGTCGTGCCGCTCGGCGCCGCGGTACCGGCGATGGAGTTGCTGCCGGTCAAGGGACTGCAGCGCGCCACCAACCGCGTGTTGGCGCGGCACGCCGAGGCCTGTATGAACTACTGCTTCGCCCCCGGTCATCTCCGCCTGCGCGAAGAGATCGCGCGCCGCTACGTCGAGATCGGCCTCGCGGTCGACCCCGAAGACGTGATCGTCACCACCGGCGCGACCGAGGCCCTGGCGCTGAGCCTGCAGACGGTTGCGCAGCGCGGCGACATCGTTGCGGTCGAGTCGCCAATGTACTTCTCTGTCCTGCGCCTGATCGAGAAGCTCGGCATGCTGGCCGTCGAACTGGACACGGATCCTGAGACGGGCATCTGTCTGGATGCACTCGAGAGTGTGCTCGAGACCATGGACATCAAGGCAGTGGTCACGGTGCCCAATTTCAGCAACCCGATCGGGTCGCTGATGCCCGAGGACCACAAGCAACGCATGGTCGAGGTCCTCGAAGCGGCCGGCGTGCCTTTGATCGAGGACGATATCTACGGCGAGCTGTACTTCGACGACACCCGGCCACGCGTGGCCAAGTGCTACGAGCGCAAGGGCGGCGTCTTCAGTTGTTCGTCGTTCTCCAAGACACTGGCCCCCGGCTACCGGATCGGCTGGGTCATCGCCGACCGTCAGTACCATCACCGGATCCTCGAGTGGAAGCAGGCGAGCAGCTCCGCCAGCTCGTCGCTCGGGCAATACGCGATCGCCGAGTACCTCGCGAGCGGCGAGTACGAGCGGCACGTCCAGCGTCTGCGCAATGCCTACCGCACCCAGACCGAGCAGATGCGCTTCATGCTCGCGCAGCACTTCCCGAAAGGGACCCGGATCAGCAACCCGCGTGGCGGCTTCGTGCTTTGGGTCGAGATGCCACGCGGCAACGACTGTATCGAGGTCTTTAACCGGGCGCTCGAGCGCGGCATCAGCCTGTTGCCGGGCATCCTGTTCTCGGCGACCCGGCGTTACAAGAACTTCATCCGTATCAGCTGCGGCCAGCCGTGGAGCGAGCAGCTCGAACAGTCCGTGATCGAACTTGCCGGGATGATCGTGTCGCAATAACGAAAAAAGGCCGCCCCGGCAGGCCTGGGGCGGCGGTTTAACTCGCATGTTGCACCAGTATCCGAGATGATCGCGCCGGACAGGTGCGGTTGGACGCCGCCCTGGAGCGAAAACCATAGCCGTAGCTATGGTTTGAGTGAAGGGCAAGTATAAGCGTGCCTGAACAAGCGAGGGCTCGGATAGATTGGGGACGTGGGACAAATCGTTCCCTCGAACACGTGCCCCAATTTATGCGCTTGCCCCATCGCTGCCGAATCGATCGTGTGCGTCCCCAATCGACTGGTGCAATATGCGAGTTGAAGGGCTCCAGTCGTTTCGGCATCGGACCTGGCCGTTATGGCCAAGCCCGACGCTGGTTTGCGGGTCAGGCGACGTCGAAGCGATCCGCGTTCATAACCTTGGTCCAGGCCGATACGAAGTCGCATACAAACTTCTCCCGGTTGTCATCCTGCGCATAGACCTCGGCATATGAGCGAAGGATCGAGTTCGAACCGAACACCAGATCGACCCGGGTCGCGGTCCACTTGACCTCGTCGGTCTCGCGATCGCGAATCTCGTAGAGATTCTCGCTCACCGGTTTCCAGGTGTTCGCCATGTCGGTCAGGTTGACGAAGAAATCATTCGTCAATGCCCCTTCGCGATCGGTGAATACGCCGTGCCTGGTGCCAGCATGGTTGGTGCCCAGTACCCGCATGCCGCCGATCAGCACGGTCATCTCGGGCGCCGTGAGGCCCATCAGCTGGCTGCGATCGAGCAGCATCTCCTCGGGCGTCACGACATAGTCGTCCTTCAACCAGTTGCGGTAGCCGTCGTGCAGCGGCTCGAGCACCTCGAACGCCTCGACATCGGTCTGTTCTTGGCTTGCATCGCCACGGCCCGGTGAGAACGGCACCGTGACCTCGACGCCGGCGGCCTTGGCCGCCTGCTCGATGCCGACGTTCCCACCGAGCACGATCACGTCCGCGACACTCGCACCGGTCTCGGCCGCGATGTGCTCGTATACCTCGAGTACCCTGGCCAGGCGCTCCGGCTCATTGCCCGCCCAGTCCTTCTGCGGGGCCAGGCGGATCCGTGCACCGTTGGCGCCGCCACGCTTGTCCGAACCGCGGAAGGTCCGGGCGCTGTCCCAGGCCGTACTGACCATCTCTGAGATCGACAGGCCGCTGGCCGCGATCTTGTCCTTGACGGCCGCGACGTCGTAGTCGCTGTTGCCGGCCGGGACCGGGTCCTGCCAGATCAGGTCCTCGGCCGGGACGTCCGGGCCGATGTAGCGCGCCTTGGGGCCCATGTCGCGGTGGGTCAGCTTGAACCAGGCCCGGGCAAAGGTCTCGGCGAAGTACTCGGGATCCTCGGCGAACCGCTCGATGTGCTTGCGGTAGGCCGGGTCCATCTTCATCGCCATGTCGGCGTCGGTCATCATCGGCATCACCCGCTTGCCCAGGTCCTCGGCGTCGACCGGCATGTCGGCCTCAGCGATATCCACCGGCTCCCACTGCCAGGCACCCGCCGGGCTCTTGACCGATTTCCACTCGTGGTTCAGCAGCATGTCGAAGTAGCCGTTGTCCCATTGGGTCGGGTTGGTCGTCCACGCGCCTTCGAGGCCGCTGGTCACGGCATTGCTGCCGACACCGCGGCCGGTCTTGTTGAGCCAGCCGAAGCCCTGGTCCTCGATCGGTGCACCCTCGGGCTCCGGTCCGAGATTGGCCGGGTCGCCGTTGCCGTGGGCCTTGCCGACCGTGTGGCCGCCGGCGGTCAGGGCGGCGGTCTCCTCGTCGTTCATCGCCATCCGGGCGAATGTCACACGCACGTCGTGCGCGGTCTTCAGCGGATCCGGCTTGCCGTCGACGCCCTCCGGGTTGACGTAGATGAGCCCCATCATCACCGCGGCCAACGGGTTCGCGAGGTCACGCTCGCCGGAATAGCGCGTGCCTTCGCTGCCGCTCGGCGCCAGCCACTCCTTCTCAGAGCCCCAGTAGATGTCCTTCTCGGGGTGCCAGATGTCCTCGCGGCCGAACGCGAAGCCGTAGGTCTTGAGTCCCATCGACTCGTAGGCGATGTTGCCGGCGAGGATGATCAGGTCGGCCCAGCTGACCTGGTTGCCGTACTTCTTCTTGATCGGCCAGAGCAGGCGGCGCGCCTTGTCCAGGTTGCCGTTGTCGGGCCAGGAATTGATCGGTGCAAACCGCTGGTTGCCGGTGCCTGCTCCGCCGCGGCCATCGGCGATACGGTAGGTGCCGGCCGCGTGCCAGGCCATTCGAATCATCAGGCCGCCATAGTGGCCCCAATCGGCCGGCCACCAAGACTGGCTGTCGGTCATCAGGGCGTGTAGGTCCTGCTTCAGCGCCTCCACGTCGAGCGACTTGAGCGCCTCGCGATAGTCGAATGACTCCCCCATCGGGTCGGTCTTCGCATCGTGTTGGTGCAGGATGTCGAGGTTCAGGGTCTTCGGCCACCAATCGGTGACAGAGGTGTCTCCCGTGGTGATGGCGCCGTGCATCACCGGGCATTTCATCTCGAACATAACTCTCTCCTGTCGCTTGAACGACGTTGTTG
>JASFVZ010000245.1:0-4489 GCA_050049565.1 Chromatiaceae bacterium
GGAGTGTAGCTCAGCTTGGTAGAGCACCGTCTTCGGGAGGCGGGGGTCGAAGGTTCAAATCCTTTCACTCCGACCAATCACGTCACAGGCAGCCTGCGGGCTGCCTCGTCTGCCAGCTATAACCCCGGAATGTCCGACCTGGCCGTAAGGCTTCACGCGTCGTTAGACTGTCGACAGCGACAGGAATCGGGAAGGCCCGCCATGAACGCAACGAACACAGACAAGGGCGTGGTCTACGAACCGCTGCCGGCGCCTGAACACCGCCGCATCACCGTCCAAGACCCGATCGCCTGGTTGAGATCAGGTTGGGGGTACTTCAGCCGAATGCGCGGCGCATCCCTGCTATACGGCGGCGTCTTTGCCGGTATCGGGATGCTGATCACCTGGTTCGGGCTGAACAATCCGCAGTTCATCCTGACCTTCTGGAGTGGGTTCCTGCTGGTCGGACCACTCCTGGCCGTCGGCCTCTTCAGGCTGGCACAGCAGGCCGATCGCGGTGGCGCCATCCAGCTGATGACTTGCGTAAAGGTGCTTCGGGAGAACGTCGGCACGGTCGCGCTCTTCGTGCTGTTGATGAGCATCGTGATGATCGCCTGGATCCGTTTCTCGACGCTCGCGGTCGCACTCTACGTCGGCAATATTGCCGGCACGGCCGACTTCGTCGCGGCAATAGCGACCCCAGAGGGGCTCGGTCTGGTGGCGGTGCTGTTCGGCGTCGGCGCGGTTTTTGCGCTGATCATGTTCGCCCTCACCGCCTGGTCTTTGCCGATGGTGATGGACCGGCGCGCCGAGTTCGGGCCGGCGCTGGTCATCAGCGTCAGGACGGTCACCGAACAGCCCGTTCCGATGCTCGCCTGGGCCGCGATCGTCGCCGGTCTGACGCTGATCGGCATGCTGACCTTTTTCGCCGGCTTCGCGATCATCTTCCCCTGGTTGGGGTACGCAACCTGGGCCGGTTACAAGGCGTTATTCCACCCGCGAGCCTGACCGATCGCGGGATCTGTCTCCGGAATTACCGACCACGCCGCAGTTTCACACGCCAAATTCGGGTTTCCGTGGTCGGCGTCGCGAAATAGATAGCTAACTGCAAGATTTTGATAAAAAAAAGCCGGCGCCCTAGTCGGACGCCGGTTAATCACCAAGGGGAGTCTCAACGAACTCATTGTTCGTTGTGGAGCATCTTGCTCCGGTTAATATGACCGGTGCCGGCCGGAAAAAGTTTCAGGAATCGGGATAACGGATTCGCTGGTCGGCGAGCCACGCCCGAAACCGCTCGCGTTTGACCTCGAGATCGCAGCTCGGCGGTTGGGTGTCGAGGAAGCGCCCATAGGCCTCGCGCAGCGCCAACTGCTCTTCGCTGCTCAGGGTGGGCCAGTCGCGCCAGGGTCGTGGATCGGGCATCAGGGTCGGTCGCGGAAACCCGTGGCGTCTTCGGCGGCGTTCGACAACCAGGCTCGATTGATCCGCCGGCGGGAAAACTGGTAGCAAGGGGCGGACTCGAACCGCCGACCCCCGCATTATGAGTGCGGTGCTCTAACCAGCTGAGCTACCTTGCCAGGCGAGGCGCGAGACTATACGGGCCGCCGCGCGAACCTGTCAATCTGGCGGGCTCGCTAAACGTTGAAGCGGAAATGCACCACGTCCCCATCCTGGACAATATAGTCCTTACCTTCCAGCCGGAGCTTGCCCGCCTCTTTGGCCCCCTGCTCACCGTTGCAGGCCACGAAATCGTCATACGCCACGACCTCGGCACGGATGAAGCCCCGTTCGAAATCGGTGTGTATGACGCCGGCCGCCTGCGGCGCGGTCGCACCGACCGGCACGGTCCAGGCCCTCACCTCCTTCTCACCGGCCGTGAAATAGGTCTGCAGGTGTAACAGGCGATAACCTGCCTGCACCACTCGGTTCAGACCCGGCTCTTCGAGGCCCATTTCGCTGAGGAATTCCCCCTTCTCGGTGTCGTCGAGCTCGGCCAGTTCCGCCTCGATGGCCGCGCAGACCGCAACGACCTCCGCCCCCTCGGCGAGAGCGTGCCCTCGCACCGCATCCAGATAGGGATTGTCTTCGAACCCATCGTCATTGACGTTCGCGATATACAGCGTCCGTTTCGCAGTCAGGAGCTGCAGATCACGGAGGTCCAGCCGCTCGTCGGTGTCCAGCGCCATCGATCGGACCATCCGACCGCCGTCGAGGTGGTCGCGCACACGGCTGAGCAGATCGCGGCGCGCCAGGACCTTCTTGTCGCCGGTCTTCACGAGTTTTTCGGCCTTCTGTAGCGCCTTTTCGACCGACTCAAGATCGGCCAGCGCGAGCTCGGTGTTGATCACCTCGATATCGGCAAGCGGATTCACCTTGCCGGCGACGTGAACGATATCGTCGTTCTCGAAACACCTGACCACCTGGGCCACCGCGTCGGTCTCGCGGATGTTCGCGAGAAACTTGTTACCCAGCCCCTCGCCTTGCGACGCGCCGGCGACCAGGCCGGCGATATCGACGAACTGCATGGTCGTCGGCACCACTTTCTGCGGCTTGACGATTCCTGCGAGGACATCGAGCCGCGCATCCGGCAGCGGCACCACACCCACGTTGGGGTCGATGGTACAAAACGGGTAGTTCTCGGCCGCGATGGTGGCCTGGGTCAGCGCATTGAACAGCGTCGATTTGCCGACGTTGGGAAGCCCCACGATACCGCACTTGAATCCCATGACTCGTCCCGGTCAGCCGCGTAGAAAAAGGCCGGCAAGGATAGCGAAAACACCCAGGCAGAGAAACTCGTCGGCTCAGTCCGCCTTGGACGCCCGGTTGTATATGTCGTCAAAGCGCACGATATCGTCTTCGCCCAGGTAGGAACCCGACTGCACCTCGATGATCTCGAGCGGGATGGTTCCAGGATTCTCCAGTCGATGGCGGGCGCCAATCGGGATGTAGGTCGACTGATTCTCCGACAGCAGGAATTCGCTGTCGTCGCAGATCACACGCGCCGTGCCGCTGACCACGATCCAGTGTTCGGCCCTGTGGTGGTGCATCTGCAGCGAAAGGGTGGCACCGGGCTTCACGCTGAGGCGCTTGACCTGGAAGCGGCCACCCTGGTCCACGCCCTCGAAGGTTCCCCAGGGGCGGTGCACGCACCGGTGGAACTCGCTCTCGTTGCGTCCTTCTTTATCCAGGTGTTGGGTAATACGCTTGACGTCCTGGGTGTGGTCTTTGTGCGCCACGAGCACAGCGTCGGCCGTCTCGACGATGATCAGGTCCCTGACGCCGACGGCAGCGATCATCCGGTGCTGCGCGTGCAGCAGATTGTCCTCCGCGTCGAACGCCAGGACGTCGCCGTGACGGGCATTGCCCGCGTCGTCCCGCGGCGAGACTTCCCAGAGCGCCGACCAGGCGCCAATGTCCGACCAACCGGCGTCCAGCGGGACTACCAGGCATTCGCCGGCAACGCCTGACAGTGGCTCCATGACGGCATAGTCGATCGAGTCCGACGGCGTGGCGCCGAACGCATCGGCATCGACACGGAAGAAATCGAGATCGCGTTGCCCGCCCGCATAGGCGGCTCGGACCGCCTGTGCAACGTCCGGCCGGTACTTTTCGATCAATGCCAGCCAGCGCGACGCCTTGAGCAGAAAGATCCCGCTGTTCCAGTAATAGTCGCCGCTCGCGATATAGTCCTGCGCGGTCTCCAGATCGGGCTTCTCGACGAACTTATCCAACAGGTAGGCACCCGCGTCGACTGCGCTCCCGGCATGGATATAACCGAAGCCGGTGTGCGGCGCGTCGGGCACGATACCGAAGGTCACGACCTTCCCGGCCAAGGCGTGCTCGAGACCCGCGGCGACGGCTTTGGCAAAGGCATCGACGTCACGCACGACGTGATCGGCGGGCATGACGATCAGCACCGGGTCCTCGGTCTCACAGTCCAGTGCCGCCAGCGTCAGGGCAGGCGCCGTATTGCGAGCCACCGGCTCCAGGATGATGTTCAGGGCGGCATGGCCACTGGCTCGAAGCTGCTCGGCGACCAGAAACCGGTGCCCTTCATTGCACACGATCAGAGGCGCAGCCACATCGACCTTCCCCTCCAGGCTGTCGAGCCGCTGAGCGGTCGACTGCAGCAGGGTCGCATCGTCCACCAAGGCGAGAAACTGCTTCGGATAGGCGCGGCGCGAGAGGGGCCAGAGGCGTGTTCCGGATCCCCCGGAAAGGATGACAGGTTGGAGTGACGGCATAGCGATAGCAGATCCTTACTGCAGGTCGGCAATTAGAGCAGCAGGCCTTCCCGGGGGTCAACGCGGCCGGCAGGTCTCAACGGGTTCGGATTTCTGCGCGTCGATCAGGTGGTTCAGGCCACCTTGAAGAGCTTGTCGAAATTGGCAATCTCGAGAATATTGCGGACCGCATCGTTCCCATTGACCAATTCGATGTCGCTGCCCTTGCTGCCATAGTCGCGAAGCTGCAACAGCATGCCCATCGCCGAACTGTCGAGATAATCGGC
>JASFVZ010000246.1:0-4479 GCA_050049565.1 Chromatiaceae bacterium
TCTGCACTTTAGCAACTACGACTTCAAGTTCGTTGGTGCCCTGCGACCGGGCGAGTGCTGCAATCTCGAGTTGCGCAAGACAGTGGACAAGACGGCCGACGGCAAGGGGCTGTCGACGCGCGCCGTACTGCGCAAGGAGGACGGCAGCCCGGTCCTGATGGGGACCCAGAGCGAGACCGACCGACCCCGGTACCTGGATGGTTCGATTCCGGCCGCCCTGCCGGATCTGTCGGTGCTGCCGGATCGTGCGGTCATCCCCGGGACGCAACTGTTCCTGAAGCGCAAGTTCCTGACCACCAGCAATGGCAAGAACTTCGTGCTGGCCGGACTCGGGTTGCAGCAGGACTATTTCGACGAACTGGACGAGCTGGTCAGTTTCCCACCCCTGTTCACCGTCGGCCTGTCATCCTGTGCCCTGCTCGAGCGCGCATGGCAGGCCGGCTATGACTTCGAAACCGACCCGGTGGTCTATGCGACACACCAGATCTCGGTGGATCGCCAGCGCCAGTCCGGTTTGCGCAGCAACGACCGGCTGCATCTGGTGGTCGAGGGGCCGATGACCAATGGGCCGGGCGATGCAGCCCTGGAGACCTATCATGTCTTTGGCCTGGTGGCTGCCGAGCGGGTGCTGTTCGCTGCGCGCCTGCAGCTTGCGCGGCTGCAGGCGAGTTAGCGGGCTGCTGGGTAAGCTCGATAACACTCTGAGAATCACCAAACCTGCCAAGCAGCCCACGGGTCCTTCGGTCAGCTGCGCTGCGCGGCCTTGCGTGCCGGACGATCCAGGCAGCGTCGCAGCCAATCGTCGAGCGCCGGATACTCGCGCAGCGAGATACGCGCCGGCTTGCACCAGGACAACACGGCGGCCACGTTCAGGTCGGCCACCGTAAACCGCGATTCCACCAGGTAATCGCGTCCATGTAGTGCCTGGTCGAGCACGCCGAACGGTGTCTTGAGCACGCCGAGGTTGCGTTTGACGCGCTCGGCCTCGCGTTGGGCCTCTGGCAGCACGCGGCTGTGCATCAGCACGGTCAGCAACGGCTGCTCGACCTCGGTCATCACCCAGAACGACCATTGCCAGCCAAGACCCTCGCCGGCCACCGAGTCGGGCCAGAGGCCGGTGTCGGCGCCGTAGCGACGGGCCAGATACAGGTTGATCGCCATCGACTCGAACAACACCAGCTCGCCATCGACCAGCGTCGGGACGCGCCCGTTCGGGTTCAGCTCCCGGTAGGGCGACGCCCGGACGGCCGGATCGCGAAAATCCAGTGGGTGATGCCGGAACTCCAGTCCCAGTTCATGCAGCAGCCACAGCGGTCGAAATGCGCGCGACTGGGCGATGCCGTAGAGCTCGATCATCTCCGATCCGGGGTGACGCGAGGCTCGCGAATTGCTGCATGATATCCCGGCATGGCCGCCAGCGATGCCAACGACACGCGGATTGCTGCCGCACTCGTCCAGGGGCTGCATGAGCTCGCTATCGATCTCGACCCCCTGCAGCGGGAACGCCTGCTCGCCTATATCGCACTGCTGCAGCGATGGAACCGGGCCTTCAACCTCACCGCGGTGCGGGACCCGCTGGCGATGGTGCCCCGCCACCTGCTCGACAGTCTGTCGATCTGGCGCTGGGTCGACCAGGGCCCGGTGCTGGATGTCGGGACCGGTGCCGGACTGCCCGGCATACCCTTGGCCATCGCGCGGCCGGGGTTGTCGTTCACCCTGCTCGACAGCAACCGGAAGAAGACCCGGTTCGTCCAGCAGGCGGTTGGCGAACTGGGATTGGACAACGTCGAAGTGCTTGCCGCACGCGTCGAGCGCCTCGATCGTCCCGGCCACTATGCACGGATCACCTCGCGCGCCTTTGCCGCCCTCGGCGATATGGTGATCGCTTCCCGGCCGCTGTTGGCGGCCGGCGGCGCCTGGCTGGCGATGAAGGGCCAGGTCGAAGTCGCCGAGCTCGACGGGCTGCCTGCCGGGCTGCACCATCAGGTACTGTCGTTGCCGGCGATCGGTCCCGCTGCCGAGCGCCACCTGGTTCGGATCAGCCGCCCTGACGAATGACCGGCACCGGCGCACGAGGCTGGGCCCGCGTCGGTGCCGCGGGTATCATGCAAACTCGGGAAGAGCCGGCAGGCGCGCCGATCCAACGATTACGGGCCGATCATCCATGGGACGAATCATCGCCGTCGCCAACCAGAAAGGCGGCGTAGGGAAGACGACGACGGCGGTGAATACCGCCGCGGCACTGGCCGCGATGCAGCGCAAGGTGCTGCTGATCGACCTTGATCCGCAGGGCAATGCGACGACCGGCAGCGGGATCGACAAGCATGCACTCGAATGCTCGACCCTGGACGCGCTGATGGGCGATCGACCACTCGCCGAGTGCCTTCAGCGATCACCGAGGGCCGGCTACGACGTCCTGCCGTCCAACGGCGACCTGACGGCCGCCGAGGTCCAGCTGGTTGACGCGCCGCTGCGTGAGAAGCGCCTGCAGCTGGCGATCGAGCCGGCGGTGGCCGACTACGAGTATGTGCTGATCGACTGCCCGCCATCGTTGAACATGCTGACGCTCAACGCCCTGGTGGCGGCCGACAGCGTGCTGGTTCCATTGCAGACGGAGTACTACGCGCTCGAAGGCCTGTCTGCCCTGCTGGCCACGGTCAAGCAGATCAAGGACCACAGGAATCCGCGGTTGGAAATGGAAGGAATCGTCCGGACCATGCATGATCCGCGGAACAACCTTGACAACCAGGTATCGGCACAACTGATCCAGCACTTCGGTGACAAGGTCTTTCGCACCATGATCCCGCGCAACGTGCGCGTCGCCGAGGCGCCGAGTCATGGTTTGCCGGTCCTGCTCTATGACAAGTCGTCGCGCGGGGCCATGAGCTATATGGCACTGGCCAGCGAGATGACCCGCCGGCATCTTCCGACCAACCTGAATACCTCTGCGTGAACATGGCAAAGAAACGAGGGCTGGGCCGCGGGCTCGATGCACTGCTCGGAGCAACCGAGCCGGCAACTGACGACGGCGACGGGCAGGAGGCATCCGCCACGGCAGGTCCGACAACCAGCCTTGCCGTTGACCTGATTCAGCGCGGACGCTATCAGCCGCGCCGTCGCTTCGATGAGGACCGACTGCGCGAGCTGGCCGACTCGATTGTCGCGCAGGGCATGGTCCAGCCGATCGTGGTTCGGTCGGTCGGGGACAAAGGCTACGAGATCATCGCGGGCGAGCGCCGGTGGCGCGCGGCCCAGCTGGCCGGCTTGGCGGAGGTGCCGGTCGTTGTCCATGACGTCGATGATCAGGGCGCCATGGCGATGGCGCTGATCGAGAACATCCAGCGAGATGATCTGAACCCGCTCGAAGAGGCCACGGCCCTGCACCGTCTGCTCAACGAGTTCGAGCTGACCCACCAGGAAGTCGCCCAGGCGGTTGGCAAATCCCGCACCACCGTGACCAATCTGATCCGTCTGCTGGACCTGAATCCGGAGGTCAAGGCGCTGGTTGAGACCGGTGCCCTTGAAATGGGGCATGCACGCGCGCTGCTGGCCCTGGCGGGCACAGCCCAGACAGAGGCAGCCAAACAGGTTGCCGCCAAGGGCCTTTCGGTGCGCGAGACCGAAGCGCTGGTACGCCGGCTCAACCAACCCAAGAAAACCGCGCAGGCACCCTCGATCGAGGATGACCCGGACGTCAAACGTCTGCTCGAGGACCTTACAGACAGGCTGGGTGCCCGGGTCGCCTTGCAGCAGGCGACGGGTGGTAAGGGGCGGCTGGTGATCAGCTACAACTCGCTCGAGGAACTCGAAGGAATCCTCGCGCACATCCAGTGAATTGCGGCGGGGTAGTGGGAAGATGATCCGGGCGCCGGGGGCGTCGCGTCGAAGAGTAACCCTTTAGGTTTTTTATCAGACGATCGTTTGACCTTATAGGGCGCAATTTTTATACTGCGCGCGCTCTGTAACGGGCCCGATCGTGCGGCATCAGGCACAAGTTGTTGCGCAATCCGGACGTAAGTCGGGCCCGAAAGATCATCGTCGCACAGGCGATAGCTACCCTGCTGATCGCACTGGCCAGCTCCCCGTTCGGGATCTGGACGGGTTTTGTTGCTCTGCTGGGTGGCGCCACCGCGACGGTTGCCAACGCGCTCTTTGCCTTCTGGGTTTTTGGGCGTTACAGGGCCGGTGAGCCAGGCAGGCTCACAGGACAGATTTACGGCGGTGAATTCCTGAAGCTGGGTTTCATCGTTGCCGCGTTCGCGATCGCGGTCGTGTGGCTCCAGCCATTCCGGCCGCTCGCGTTCTTTGGCAGTTTTTTTTTAGTTCATGTCGTACCACCGATCTTGGCGAGCCGGTCGGACGGCTGACACCGAAGCAGACGAGCGCAAGGCGATGGCGGGATCTGAAGCACTTACCTCCGGCGAGTACATCAAGCACCACCTGACGAATCTGACTTTCGGTCAGTTTCCGGATGGCCAC